>NZ_JBFRGW010000022.1:0-80523 GCF_052115545.1 Microvirga sp. 2MCAF35 | reverse complement strand
GCGCACCTTTGGCTGGATGATGCGCTGGCGGCGTCTCGTTCGCGACTATGAGAAGCGCATCGACGTCTCAACCGCCATGATCCATGTCGCCATGGGCGGCATTCTGATCCGCCGGAATGCTCATCCGTGAGTTTCCAAACAGTCTCTAATATCTCATAGAATGAAGAACACAAAACGTCCGACAGTTAGTCCTTGAATTCGGCGACAATGAACAGAAGTGTCTCAAGCAATCAAAAGCTACTCAACCTATTCAGATTGTCGTGCGATAGAGCTTGAGGTTCTTGCGGGCGGGCTTGGAGGCAAGATGGACCGTCATGGCGGCCTGTTCGAGGCAAACCTCGAACCGCAGCGCCTCGGAGGCATCCGCGGCCGGTGCGAGATCGGCCTCCTCGGCGCTGAACGCCACACCGGCAAAATCGCCGCTGCGCCAGCACACCCGCGCGCGGCGCACCTGCAGGTCATGGGCCGCGATATACAGCTCGAAGCTCTCCGGCAGGTCCATGTGCCGCTTGACCGCGATCCTGGCCCCGCCGGTGGAGATGTCCTTCACCAGGCACGAGATCATCGCCTCAGGACCCAGCATGATTTGTGCCGGGTGATGCGTGGGAAAACGCCTGTCTTTCCGACGATTGTCGATGGCCGTGACGGAATCCATAGAGATGACCCTAGGGCAGGTGATCGAGAAGCTTGGCTTTAACCATTTGTTAACCGACTTCTCAAGTCCCTCCGAAGGAGTATTCGCCTAAAAGCTAAGGCTTTCCCGTGGATTACCGGGACGGTCCCTTCCGTTCAGCGGAGGCGGCCCAGATGTTCAGGTCGCCTTCGCCGGCATGGCGGTCGATCTCGGCGAGCTCCTCCGCCGTAAAGGAGAGGTTCTTGAGCGCGTCGACGCAGTCGACGACCTGCTCGGGACGGCTCGCGCCGATCAGCGCCGAGGTGACGCGCCCGCCGCGCAGGACCCAGGCCAGGGCCATCTGCGCCAGGGTTTGACCGCGCCGCTCCGCGATGCCGTTGAGGCTGCGGATACGGGCGATGTTGTCCTCGTTGAGGAAGCTCGTGCGCAAGGACTTGCCCTGGGCCGCGCGGCTCTCTTCCGGAATGCCGTTGAGATATTTCGTCGTCAGCATGCCCTGAGCCAGCGGCGAGAACACGATGGAGCCCATGCCGAGATCGTCGAGGGTGTCGAGCAGGCCATCCTCCTCGATCCAGCGGTTGAGCATGGAATAGCTCGGCTGGTGGATGATGCAGGGCGTCTTCAGCTCGCGCAGAAGGCTAAGCGCCTCGCGGGTGCGCTGGCTGTTGTAGGACGAGAGACCCACATAGAGCGCCTTGCCCTGCCGTACGGCGGAATCGAGGGCCAGCATGGTTTCTTCGAGCGGCGTGTTCGGATCGAAGCGGTGGGAGTAGAAGATGTCCACATAGTCGAGGCCCATGCGCTTGAGGCTCTGGTCGAGGCTCGATAGGAGATATTTGCGGCTGCCCCATTCCCCGTAGGGTCCCGGCCACATGCGGTAGCCCGCCTTGGTGGAGATCACCAGCTCATCGCGCAGGTTATGGAAGTCGTTGCGCAGGATCTCGCCGAAAAGGGTTTCCGCCGAGCCGGGAGGGGGGCCGTAGTTGTTGGCAAGATCGAAATGCGTGACGCCGAGGTCGAAGGCGGTCCGGCAGATCTCCCGCGCGGTCGCGGCCGATTTATCCTCGCCGAAATTGTGCCAGAGCCCCAACGAGATCGCCGGCAGAAGCAGCCCGCTGTGGCCGCACCGGTTGTAGAGCATCTCGTCATAGCGGGTCTCAGCGGGCAGATAGGCCATCGAACTCTCCAGCAGGGCAATGAGGCAGACGCTTTACATAGCGCATCGTGCGGAAATGTGGATCCGGTTTTCTGAACTGGACGACGCGCTCTTCAAGGAATGAGCATCGGACGGATGGATGATCCCCGTCACTCACCCGTTTGGGACTGGGCAAAAGGGGCATCGCCCGTTGCGGTCGAACCGTGTAAGTTAAGGCCGGGGCAGGGAGGGAGATCCACCATGCCCATCTTCCTGGACCGGCACGAACTGAAGGGCCTGACCGCCGCCGATATCGCCCAGGCGCATCAGCAGGACCTGGAGGTTCAGGGGCGTTACGGGGTGCGGTTCCTGACCTACTGGTTCGACGACACCCGCGGCACCGCCTTCTGCCTCATCGACGCGCCCGATATCGAGACCGCCATGCAGGTGCACGACGAGGCACATGGGCAAATCGCCCGCGACGTGATCGAGGTCGATCTGTCGGCCGTCGAGGCCTTTCTCGGTCGCATTTCCGACCCGGAACCGGCGACCTGCTGTTCCGGGGGAAAGGTCGATCCGGCCCTGCGCGCCATCATGTTCACCGATATCGTCGACTCGACCGCCATGACCGCGCGCCTCGGCGACACGCGCGCCGTCGAGATGGTGCGGGCACATGATGCCATGGTGCGGCGCGCCCTGCGCGACAAGGGCGGGCGCGAGGTCAAGCACACCGGCGACGGGATCATGGCCGCCTTCGACGACATCACCGCTGCCGTGGATGCCGCCCGGGCGATCCTGCAGGCCTTTGAGGCCTTCAATCTGGCAAGCCGCGAAAAACTGCGCGTGCGCATCGGCCTCGATGCGGGCGAACCGGTGGCCGATCATAACGACCTGTTCGGCATGACGGTCCAGCGGGCCGCTCGCCTGTGCCAGAGCGCCGAACCTGACAGCATCGTGGTATCGGAGATCATCACGAGTCTGGTGGCCCCCCGCTTCTCCTTCGTGGATCTGGGAGGCCGAACCGTGAAGGGTTTTACGCAGCCGGTTGAGGCGTTCGCGGTGAACTGGCGGTGAGAGCAGAACCACGCTCTCCGCCGTCATGGCCGGCACAAGGCCGGTGATGACGATGTGTATTGGAAGAAAGCAGAGGGCGGCTACCGCCCTTTGCGTCCCTTGTATTTCGGCTTCTGCCCCGCGAAGCCTTGCGTCGAGCGCGCGGCCGGGCGTTCGCGGTAGTTCAGCGGGACCTCGCGGTCGGTGCCCGGGCCCATCTCGTCGAGGCCGGGCTTGCGGATGCGGGTGCCTTCGTCCGAGCGGCCCTTGCCGGTGGGGCCGTAAGAATCGGAATCCTCGTCGCCGGCCGTTGCGCCTTCGCCCGAGGGCGGCAGGCCCTTTGGCGGCAGGTTGGCGCTGCGGCCGTATTTGCGCGAGCCGCCATACTTGCCCGCTTCCTTTTCCACATCGCTTTGCCGCGCCATGGGATCGTCGCTGATCGCGAGCTCGGTCGCCTGCAGGCGCTTGAGCTCGTCGCGCAGGCGCGCGGCCTCCTCGAATTCCAGGTTCGCGGCGGCCTCGCGCATGCGCTTTTCCATATCGGCGATGACGGCCTTGAGGTTGTGACCCACGGTCCTGCCGGCGAGGCCCGTATCGACAGACACGTGATCGCGCTCGTAGACGCTCTCGAGAATGTCGGCGATGTTCTTCTTCACGCTCTGCGGCGTGATGCCGTGCTCGGCGTTGTAGGCGAGCTGCTTCTCGCGGCGGCGGTTGGTCTCCGCGATCGCGCGTTCCATGGAGCCGGTGATCTTGTCGGCGTAGAGGATCGCCTTGCCTTCCACGTTACGCGCCGCGCGCCCGATGGTCTGTACCAGCGAGGTTTCGGAGCGCAGGAAGCCTTCCTTGTCCGCGTCGAGAATGGCCACGAGCGCGCATTCGGGAATGTCGAGGCCCTCGCGCAGGAGGTTGATGCCGATGAGCACGTCGAAGGCGCCGAGACGCAGGTCGCGGATGATCTCGATGCGCTCAAGCGTGTCGATGTCCGAGTGCATGTAGCGCACGCGGATGCCGTTCTCGTGCATGTATTCCGTGAGGTCTTCCGCCATGCGCTTGGTGAGCGTGGTCACCAATGTGCGGTAGCCGTTCGCGGCAAGCTCCTTCACCTCGTGCACGAGATCGTCGACCTGGCTTCGCGCGGGCCTGATCTCCACGATGGGATCCACAAGTCCTGTCGGACGGATGACCTGCTCGACGAAGATGCCGCCGGTCTGCTCCATCTCCCACTTGGCGGGCGTCGCCGACACGTGGACCGATTGCGGACGCATGGCGTCCCATTCCTCGAAGCGCAGCGGGCGGTTGTCGAGGCAGGAGGGTAGGCGGAAGCCGTATTCCGCGAGCGTCGCCTTGCGCCGGAAGTCGCCGCGATACATGCCGCCGATCTGCGGCACGGTCACGTGGCTCTCGTCGGTGAAGACGAGTGCGTTGTCGGGCAGGTACTCGAACAGGGTCGGCGGCGGCTCGCCGGGCTTGCGGCCGGTCAGATAGCGCGAATAGTTTTCGATGCCGTTGCACACGCCCGTGGCCTCGATCATCTCGAGGTCGAACTGGGTGCGCTGTTCCAGACGCTGCGCTTCGAGCAGGCGGCCCATGCGGGCGAGCTCCTGCAGGCGGTGCTGCAGCTCGTCCTGAATGCCCTTCACGGCCTGCTGCAGGGTCGGGCGCGGCGTCACGTAGTGCGAGTTCGCATAGACCTTCACGAATTGCAGGTCGTTGCTCTTCTTGCCCGTGAGCGGATCGAACTCGACGATGCTCTCGATCTCGTCGCCGAACAGGCCGATGCGCCAGGCGCGGTCCTCCAAGTGGGCCGGGAAGAGTTCGATCACGTCGCCGCGCACGCGAAAGGTGCCGCGGGCGAAATCGCTCTGGATGCGCTTGTACTGCAGGGCCACGAGGTCGGCGATGAGCTGGCGCTGCTCGATGCGCTCGCCCACCTTCACGGAGAAGGTCATGGCCGTATAGGTCTCGACCGAGCCGATACCGTAGATGCACGACACGGACGCGACGATGATCACGTCGTCTCGTTCGAGCAGCGCGCGCGTCGCCGAGTGGCGCATGCGGTCGATCTGCTCGTTGATGGAGCTTTCCTTCTCGATGAAGGTGTCCGAGCGCGGCACATAAGCTTCGGGCTGGTAATAGTCGTAATACGAGACGAAGTACTCGACCGCGTTGTCGGGGAAGAACGACTTGAACTCGCCGTAGAGCTGCGCGGCCAGCGTCTTGTTCGGCGCAAGGATCAGGGCAGGGCGCTGCGTCTCCTCGATCACCTTGGCCATGGTGAAGGTCTTGCCCGAACCGGTGACGCCGAGGAGCACCTGGTCGCGCTCGGCCCGGCGCACGCCGTCGACCAACTCGCGGATCGCCGTAGGCTGGTCGCCCGAGGGCGTGAAGTCGGACTTGATCTTGAACGGGATGCCGCCTTCCGACTTCTCGGGCCGAGGCGGGCGGTGCGGCACCCAGGCCTTGCCGTCCTTGAAGCGCGGATCGCCTTCCGTCAAAAGCCGCGACAGCGCATCGACGGTGGCGGAGAAGCCGGACTCGGGGACGATGTCGCCCAATTCATTGGCCACGTCCGGCCCGTCGTCCGGGCCCTTCAGGCCAAGCTTCTTGGCCAGCGCCGGATCGACATCGGTAATGTCGCCCTGGATGAAGGTTTCCTGCGCCCGCTCGGCAAAGCCCTCGGCCGCCTCCCGCTCCCGGTTGACGGCCGGATTGAGAAGTTCCGCCAGATGAGGGGCCAGGGGCTTCAGATCAGGTTTGGACGCCTTCCCGGTGGAAAGCTTGGGCTTCTTGGGTGATTTGGCCATAGAACGAATATGGTACGAACGGTCCGAGAAGGGAAGAGTGCCAGAGGCTATACCGTATGCTTCTCCGCCCTCCGTCTCCTCCCGCGCACGGCTCTCAGCAGCGGCACTGCGACGAAGTGGACGAGGGGGATCAGGATGGCGCCGAGGAGGAGCCCGACGAGGCCGGAGGCGGCGGCCGAGACCAGCCATTCCACCGCGCCGCCGATGCTCGGAACCGCGTGCCCCGCCGCTGCCGCGACAGCGTGGATGACATGGCCGAGGGCGGCGAAGCCGTAGCCTTCGAGTCCGTGGACGATGATGCCGCCGCCGACCCAGACCATCGCGGCGGTGCCCACGATGGCGAGGGTCTGGAGCAGGCCGGGCATGGCCTTCACGAGGCCGCGCCCGAAAGTCCTGGTGAGAGGCGCCAGCAGGCGGTCCGTGTGCAGGGGGGCGCTCTCGGGCGCGCGCCGCAGCAGGCTGGAGACCGGCCTGCCGTTGCGGGCGAGGGCTACGCCCATATCGTCCGCCTTCACGATCAGGGCCACGCCGCCATAGACCAAGGCCGTGATGCCGATACCCACGATGGCCAGGATCACGGCCTGCATCCAGGTCGATCCCGTCGGAATGCTGGCGAGCGTGATCGCCATGATCTCGGCCGAGAGGATGAAGTCGGTCTTGATGGCGCTGCTCACCTTCTCGTCCTCGACGTTCCCGGCCGTCTGGGTGGCCCGTTCATGCTTGTGGGCGCCATGGGGAAACAGCGCCCCGAAGACCTTTTCCGATCCCTCGTAGCAGAGATAGGCGCCGCCGATCATGAGCAGGGGCGTGATGGCCCAGGGGGCGAAGAAGCTGAGGAGCAGCGCCAGGGGAAGGAGGTAGATCAGCTTGTTCTTGAGGGACCCGAGGGCGATCCTGCCGACGATGGGCAGCTCCCTGGCGGCCGAGAAGCCCGTCACGTAGCGCGGCGTCACGGCGGCGTCGTCGATCACCACGCCGGCCGCCTTGGCGCCGGCCTTGGTCGCCTGGGCGGCCACATCGTCGAGCGAGGCGGCCGCGACCTTGGCGATGGCCGCAATGTCGTCCAGCAAGGCGATGAGGCCGATGCTCATGAAGGCTCCTGTCGAAATCGGTCAAGCGGTAGGGTGGCTCGATGAGCAACAGCTATCCCGTGGTCCCGGTCTCGACAACGCCTAACAGGCGGGATTGATGCAGACTATCCGCCAAGTTTGCTCAGCATTTGAGCCCGAACATCCTTTCCACCGACGACCTTCTCGGCCATCAGGAAGAGTCCTTGGCCTTGGCTCAGGCGTTCCCATAGCTGTCCGATGGTGCGCTTCTCATTCGTGTTCTCATTGCCATCGCCAGCAAGGTGATCCCCCTTGTATTCGACGACAAAGGTCCGGCCGTCATTCAGCATGGCCACGAAGTCGGGGTAGAACTTTCCCGACGCGAGGGGGAGCCAGAAGGCATCCGGATGTCTGGGAACATTGCGGATCCAGTATCTGACGCCCGGCAGGCTGTCCAAGGCCTGCGCGCACTGAAACTCCTCGCCCTGATCCACTCCATCGAAGGCGGGTATGTTGTCGGGACCGAGGAAGTGCTTGGAAAACCGCCAACGCCCGCGATAGCGCCGCTGGTCGCCGAACATGCCGCTCTTGAAGACGAAACCGTGCTCGAACGAAATGCCCGCCTTGGCTTCCGGTGCGATCAGATAACGCTGATAGGCATTGTTCTGCTCGATGCGCCGGATGGAGGCGATGGTGGTCTTGAGGGCATTCGCGAGGATGAACTTGGCCCGCATCAGGGCCGCGAGAGGAATCCGGCGCGGACCTGCCAGATGCCCGATGCAGTCGCGAACCCAGCGCAGAAGCTCGGAAGGATGGATATCGGGTTGGCGCAATTGCCTTTCGAGCCAGATGGCGAGGTTTTCCGGTGTCCAACCTTCCACCTCGATTTCGAAGGCAAGCTGTTTCTCCTCATGGCCTGAACCGATAACCACCCGCCGGCCCACGACATCGATCTCGAAGCTCTGAGCATTCTCCCTGATCGAGAAAGCGCTCTCGTCGGGTCTCGCCGGATGATCGAGGAGCGACCACCTGTGAAGCTCCATGAGCGTTTCCGTCTCCGCGAAAACAAGCTCGCCCTGAAACTCGCTCACGAGGCGCGGAGCAACGAAGCTCTGGCCCTGCTCTGCAGGGGACAGGAGAGGCAACAGCTCGGCCCGGTAAGCCTGCGCGGCTTCTGAAAATCCGCGCCTCTCGGGCTCTGGTACGGCGGCTTCCAGCGCGTTCTGAACTTCAGGCGCAATGTAGCCTGTGACGACGATCTCAACTCCTCCCTCATCGGCTTCGCTCAAGGCAACGCCCTGAACGGCGGAATCCCTGATGGCGGCGTAAAGGGCCGGGGAGGCGGTGACCCTATATCGGAAGGTCGGTTTGGGTCGTTCGGCCGGAGCAAAGAGCCCCGTGTCGTCGAAATGCCCCTGCGCGACCTCGATCATCTCGGGCGCTTCGTCCTGGAAGCCCATGTGGACCAGTCTGTCCGCCAGCGCATTGGCGGCGGCGCTGAAGGTGGGTTCGGAAATATGCGCATAGGCCTTGTTGAGATCGGGGATCTTCCGGCGCTTGGCATAGGGCATGCGCAGCACGCGCCCCAGCAGCTGCTCGACGGCGGTGGCGCTCTGGATGCGTGAGACGGAGCAGAAGACGTAGGCGAAGGAGCAGTCCCAGCCTTCCTTCAGGGCCTCGACCGTGATCACGTATTCGATCCTGCAGGCCGGATCGAATAGATCGATACCGTCGAGCTCGCGCTGGTCGCCCGTTGCGACCGCGATGCGGTCCTCGGGAATCTGCTCCACGTCGATGAGGTGGCGCTTCAGGGCCTCGACCGTGACGTCCTGGTCCTTCGGCTGCGCCTGGAACAGCACAATGGGGCGCACGTAATCCGTATCATCCTTCGCAGCCTCCGCCAGACGGGCGCGGGTGGCAATCGCGCCGTTGACGGCGCCCTGCCAATCCGGGTGCTCGGCCAGCACGATCGGCAGCTTGATCATCTCCTCGTCCTTCAGCTCCTGCGCCGTCACGCTGTGCAGGATGTTGGAGTTGAACCGGGGAGTGGCGGTGAATTCGATGATGGCGCAGGGATTCACCCGCGCCTGCATGTCGCGCGACAGGTCCGTGACCGCGTTATGCGCCTCGTCCACGATCATGAGGGGACGATGAAGATGCAGAAGGTTCGCGAAGGAGAATTTGATACTGTCGCTCTCCAAAGTCTCCAGCCCCGGCGCATGACGTGCGACACCGGAGAAATGCGGCTCCATGTTTTCGTTGTGGGCATAGACCTTGCGGCCTTCGGTCTTGTCCACGCGAAGCGTCTGAAGGGTTCCGACGACGATGCAGAGATTGTCGCGGATGTCGTGCGGACGGATATGGGTGAAATCCGCGATGTCGAAGACGCGGACACGCCCGTCGAAGTGTTCGTCCAGAGCCTGCCGGTAGGGATGGTGCGGGTTCTTCAGCGCTTCCGCCGTCTGCAGGCGGATAGTGTTGGTCGGCACGAGCCAGAGGACAAGCGGGAAATCCTTCTCGATCCATGCATCGCGCGCGACCGCGATGGCGTGAGCACCGAGAACCGTCTTGCCGCCGCCGGTCGGCAGACGCAGGCAGACGTAAGGCGTGTCCGGCAGTTCGTCCAATGCCTTGTAGTCGCCCCTATACCGGCCCAGGCGTTTTGCCTGTTCAGGCTCCGTCGTGATCGCATCATAGGCGCCGCGCGCTCCCGCCACGCGCGCTTCTTCGAGAAAGCGGCGCAGGATGGCGAGGGTGTCAGTCTGGTACTGCTTGAGTTTCATGCGACCTCACCGCCGTGCCTTCACGTCGTAGGGTGTCTGCTTGAAGGTGACGTTCTCGCGCGCCAACGTCGAAGGGCCGAGGCGGGATTGCTCGCCGTAGACCGTCAAAGGCCCATCGAAGGAGGGCGCTTTCTTCGCAACCGCTTCGCGGATGATCTGCAGCGTCGCTCGCGTCAGAACGTTGCCGCCGTCGGGGCGCCTGTCGCCGAGAATGCCGTTGTAGAGCAGGGCATAGCCCTTACCGTCATGCAGGCCGAGAAGCGGTGACTTGCCCTTGCCCTTCCAGGGCGCGTTCGTCTCGCTGAACCAGACATGCGCGGCCAGTGTCGGGAAGCGGATGTCCTCGCGCACATGCCCGTGCTCGTCGAAGACCGGCGGCCCGAGGCGATAGAAGCGAAACCCGCCGCCGCCCTGCCAGCCGACGCTTGTCGAGATGCCGCCCTGCTCGCCCTCAATTACTTTTCGGAGACGTGGCGCGCAATGGGTGACGGCATGATCGCCCATCTCGACGCCGATATAGCGGCGGCCCATCTTGTGCGCGACGGCGGCGGTGGTGCCGGAGCCGAGGAAGGAGTCGAGAACGAGGTCGCCGGGATTGGTGGCGATGTGGAGGATGCGTTCAATCAGGCGTTCTGGCTTGGGTGTCCCAAAAACTTCTTCATCCTGAAAGAGACTCAAGTTTTCTTTTTTGGCCTGCTGATTGTCACCGAAGTTGGCAGAGTCCCACCAAGTCATCGGTACAAGTCCTGTTTCCTCTGACTGAAACTTTTTTATTCGTGGTCTTCCGCTCCCATCATTGGGGAAGTAGACACGCTTTTCGATGTCGCGGAGACGAATAAACTCGGGCTCTGTAGCCCCCCAGCAGCGTCCTTTAGGCGGGTCAAGTGCAAGCCCGATAGGGCTTACGATTGTATACATTTGGTTTTTTCTGAACCCCTGAGCACTAAACGGTATGGAGCGCCAAGGTCCTCGCTCATCATTGTCAGGATTCGAATACCCACTATCGGAATCAGGAAGTAAGTTTCGCGTCTTTTTCCAACGCAAGTCCCCTGCCATTGCGTAGAGCAGAAGATGATCGTGCGCTGAACCAATAGCTGCGCGATTCTCCCTCGAAGTCCGTTTTTGCCAAACTACATTTGCAACGAAACGACTTCGCCCGAACACCTCATCCATGATCACCTTGAGGTAATGCGCCTCGTTGTCGTCGATGGACACCCAGATCGAGCCGTCCTCCGCCAGCAGGTCGCGCAGCAATTCGAGGCGAGGCCACATCATGGCGAGCCATTGGGTGTGTTCGAGATTGTCGTCGTAATGCTGGAAGGCGGAGCGCGTGTTGTAGGGCGGGTCGATATAGATGCACTTCACGCGGCCCGCATAGAATGGCAGCAGGGCCTTCAGGGCGTCCAGGTTGTCGCCCTGGATCAGCATGTTCGTGGAATCGGGGTCGCCACAGCTGTGGGAGGAATCCTCCTGCAGCAGCCGATAGGGGACGGTTCGCGCAGCCCGGGTGTCCTCGTCCCGCGTCAGCCAATGCAGGGTCGGCATGGCTCAATGAGCCCGCGTCGGGTTTGAAGGCTGGCACCTGCCACTTGGTGAAGGCGTAAGGACGGGAAGGCGAAACGCAAGGCAGAGCATGGGGATACGGAAAACCTCGTTCCCCGTATTTCAGTTACGATATAATGATTCGTCAACCTGACGTGGTAGATTTATGGGGCTGCAATCTTCCCACAGGGTCCATTTCACCGCTCTCACGAGGGTGATGGAGAGGTAAAGCCTTGCTTGTCTGTAGCGATTGGTCCGGGATGCCGGGCTGACGGCTCAGTCCTAACGCCGTCACCATGCGGAAAGGCGCGCCGAAGCGCGGCAGGGAGGCATTCGAGCTCAGGCGGTGAACGCCGTCGGACCTCTCAGGTAAGCCTCGATCCGGTCGATCTCGACTTCTGTCTCATCCGGAGATGCGGACGGTTGCGCGTCCGGCTGCGCCTCGGCGAGGGGCTGTTCTTCCGTTGGATCGGTGATGCGGGCGAGGTCGTTCAAGGCGTTGTTCAAGGCTTGAAGCAGCTCGCTCTGCGCGTCGTCGTCCGGACTCTCTGGGGGTGGGTGCGGACTCATGGCATCCTCCTTTGGGAGTAGACAGAATTATCGGATCGATCCATGTCACAAATAGGGCGCCGTGACCGGACCGGCGATCCCGTTCGCGTGATCGGAATGGACGGAGATTGCGGTGTCGGCGCGCCTCAGGCGCAGCTGCGGCCCATGGCGTTGAGGCCTTCGTCGAGAAGGTCGGCGAGGTTGGGAATGCCGATGAGCCAGTCGGCCGTCGAGAGCGAGCTTGCGGCCTCGCGCTCGCGTGCGAGGCGCACGGCGGCGCCCCATTCCTCGGGCTCCATGTCGCCGCGGCCGATATAGACCAGCGCGATCAGATCGGCGCGTTCGTCGTCGTTGAGGCCCGCGATCACGTCGCGGATCTCCTCCTCCGTGGCGTCGTCCGGCGAGGAGGTGAGGGCGTCGATGCTGCCGTCGTCGATGGGGTTCGAGCCCGAAGCCGGATCGGTGATGCCTTCCTTCACATCGATGGCCCTGACCCGGAGAATGAGTTCGCAAACCTTATCGAGCGCGATGTCCATAAAAACCCTCTTGGATGTGACGCGTGACGTACCTGACAGGGAAACCCGAAAGAGGGCATTCGGTTCAGCTCGCGCCTCATGCGGGCCTAAGGTCGGTTCCTGGCTTTCGGCGGCGGCTGCGCGTAAAGTAGGGCGAGGCTGGGATATATCATGCGCCGCTTGCTCGCTTTCTGCCTGATCGGGCTCTCACTCGCCCTTGGCCCGTTCCATGAGGCACAAGGCCAGCCGGCTCGCCGGGCCGAGGCGGGCAAGCTGGCGCCGCAGCGCCCGGGCCAGACCGACGTCTACATCCTGTCCTTCGGCCTCTGGGGGCCGCAGAGCGTGTTCGAGAGCGAGGCCCAAGGCGCGGCGCGCATCCTCGAGACGCAGTTCGACGGGAAGGGGCGGTCCATCGTCCGGGTCAACACCAAGCGCCGCGCCGGTGCGACGCCCCGGACCCTGATGGCCGCCGCCACGGCCGCCGGGCAGGTGCTCGATCCCGCCGAGGACATCGTGGTGCTCGTCCTCACCTCCCATGGGGGGCCTGAAGGCATCGGGCTGGTGGCTGGGCGGGACGCGCTCCTCGTCACGCCGGACAATGTCAGGGAATTGCTCGACCGGACCCGGGCGGAGCATCGGGTCCTGATCGTCTCGGCCTGCTATTCGGGAATCTTCGCCCGGGAGCTGGCCGATCCCCGCACCCTCGTCATCACGGCGGCGGCGGCCGACAGGCCGTCCTTCGGCTGCCGGGACGGAGCGACATGGACCTATTTCGGCGACGCCTTCTTCAACAAGGCCCTCAGGCGCGAGGTGCGCTTCGACTCGGCCTTCGAGACGGCCCGGAGCCTCGTCACGGAGCGGGAGACGCGGGAAGGCTTCGACCCGTCCAACCCGCAGATCGCCGGAGGCGAGCAGGTCCTGAATCGGCTGAGGGAGGCCTGTCGGGCCGTCCCCGTGCAGCAGGCCGGGCGCGCGGCGCGATCGGCGCCTTGCTGATCCTGCGGCGTCCCGTGCCTTCGCCTCGATCCGTCCGGTCGCCGTTCATCAGCTTGACAGTTCCACAGAGAAGATTAGGGCAGAGCGCCCTGTCCGATCTGAGCCCATCCCGGAACCCCCATGAGCCCCCACACGACCCCCGTCCTGATGCTGGTCGCATCGAACGTCTTCATGACCTTCGCCTGGTACGGGCATCTGAAGTTCAAGACGTCGCCCCTCTGGATCGCCGTCATGGCCAGCTGGGCCATCGCCTTCGTCGAATACTGGTTCGCCGTGCCGGCCAATCGGATCGGCTCGTCCGTCTATTCGGCGGCCGAACTCAAGACCATGCAGGAGGTCATCACCCTGGTGATCTTCGCGGTCTTCTCGGTGTTCTACCTGAAGGAGCCCCTCGGCTGGAACCATCTCGTCGGCTTCGGCCTCATCGCCACGGGCGCCGCCTTCATCTTCCAGGCGCGCTGAGCCGCCGCCGCATATGACATTTCTGGTCTATGCCGGCGCGGCGCTCGCCGAGATTGCCGGGTGCTTTTCCTTCTGGGCCTGGCTGCGGCTCGGCAAGTCGCCCCTTTGGCTCGTGCCCGGCATGGGTGCGCTCGCCCTCTTCGCCTCTCTCCTGACGCTGGCCCCGGCCGATGCCGCCGGCCGGGCCTACGCGGCGTATGGCGGCGTCTACATCGTCGCGTCGGTCCTGTGGCTCTGGATCGCCGAAGGGGCGCGGCCCGATCGGTGGGACGTGGCCGGCGCGGGCATTTGTTTGGCGGGCGCGGCGCTCATCCTGTTGGGGCCGCGGGGGTGAGGTTTGACGGTTCACGCTTGTTCTGAGTGGTCGAACACTCCCATGTCATCACCGGCCTTGTGCCGGTGATCTCGATTGCTTGAAGCGCCGCGCATTTCCGTATCGAGATGGCCGGGACAAGCCCGGCCATGACGGAGAGGATCCTTGAGGTGAGTGCCTGATTGGCTAGCTCACGTCGCCGGCTTCATGCGCAGGATGCGGCCGCTGCGGGAATCCGTCAGGAGATAGACGAAGCCGTCCGGCCCCTGACGCACGTCGCGGATCCGCTCGCCGAGCTGCTGCAGCATGCGCTCCTCTCCTGTGACGCGGTTGCCGTCGGTTTCGAGCCGCGAGACGAGCTTGCCCGCCAGCGCGCCGACGAGGATGCTGCCGCGCCAGGCCGGGAACTGGTTGCCCGTGTAGAAGGCCATGCCGGACGGCGCGATGGACGGGTCCCAGTAAAAGACCGGCTGCTCCAGGCCGTCCTTCTTCGTGCCTTCGCCGATCTTCGCGCCGGAATAATCGACCCCGTAGGAGATCACCGGCCAACCGTAGTTCCTGCCCTTCTGCGGGATGTTCAACTCGTCACCGCCCCGGGCACCGTGCTCCACGGTCCAGAGTTCGCCGGTGGTCGGGTGGAGGGCGGCCGATTGCAGGTTGCGGTGGCCGAGGGACCAGATCTCGGGCCGGGCATTCTCCCGGTTCAGGAATGGGTTGCCGGGGGCTGCGCCCCCATCGGGCTTGATGTGGACGATCTTGCCGAGGTGGTTGGCCGGGTTCTGGGCCTGGTCGCGCAGGTCGAACCGGTCGCCGAGGGTCACGAAGAGATTGCCGTCGCGGTCGAAGACCAGACGCGAGCCCCAATGGTTGTTGCCGGTATGGGCCGGCTCCTGGCGGAAGATGACCTGTGTCTCCTCGAGCGCGGTCCCGTCCTGGTTGAGGCGGGCGCGGGCGACGCTCGTGCCGGAGCGGCCTTCTCCGCGATCCTCCGCGAAGCTCAGGTAGACGAGGCGGCTCTGGGCGAAGTTCGGGTCGAGGGCGACGTCGAGGAGGCCGCCCTGTCCGCGCGCGGCGATCTTTGGGAGGCCCTGGATCGGCTCGGAGAGGGCACCGTCGGCGTCGATGATGCGCAGGCGGCCGGGGCGTTCCGTCACCAGCATGCGGTTGTCAGGAAGGAAAGCGAGGCCCCAGGGATTCTCGAGGTTGCGGGCCAGGGTCTCGACGATCACCTCGACCTTGTCTGTGCGGAGGCGCTGGGTGTCCTGGGCCAGGGCGGAGGGAATGGTGCCAAGAGCAAGAAGGCAGGCCAGGGCAATTCGGGGGCTCAGCATGTGGGATTCTCTCCGTCGATTGTCTTGCCGGAGAGCTAAACATCTGCGGCAGGCCGTCAACCGGGCCGCCGTTCACTCACGCGTTATCGCAGCGAAAGGACGTGGATGGTTCTCGTGTCTCGCGCCGACAAGGTCTGGGTCGTGGCCATGACGGAGAGTGTGGCGAGGCCCAGCAGCATGACAAGGGCCAGCGAGCACCGGCTTTCCTGGCGCGGATCGAGCCGGTGGGTACGGGTGGAAACACGCGTGGTGTGCCTTGAGCGGAAAGTCTTCATCGGTCCATTCCCAGCAGCCGGAAGGGGACTGCGGAAGAAAAACTTGTGCGATTCAAGAAAGTTCCCGGACTATCCGAAAGCGCTGCTTCCGCTTTCTCAGCTAAGTGCCCGTGTTAACTAATTATTAACGATTGTGGCAGGTTATGCTTAAGCTTTGCGGCTGATCACGACCGAGTCCGCAGAGCGTTCCGTCGGTCCATGATGGACCGCCTCGATATTGTGCCCATCGGGATCGAAGGCAAAGGCGGCATAATAGCCTGGGTGATAGGACCGCTCTCCCGGCCCGCCATTGTCGCGGCCGCCGGAGGCGAGGGCGGCTGCGTGGAAAGCGTGAACGGCCTCCCTGTCCCGCGCCTGAAAGGCAAGATGCACCCGGGAGACCGGGCCGTCCGCCTGGTCCACCCACAGCTCATCGCAGGCGAAATGCTTCGGGCTCTCCGACGTGAACTCGCGGCCGATGGCGTTCAGGACGGCACGGTAGAAACGTCGGCTCGCTTCGAGGTCCGACACGCGCAGGTGGATGTGATCGATGAGGCGGCCTTGGTGGAAGTGCATGGGCGATCCTCGATTCTATCCTCCGTCATCACCAGCCTTGTGCCGGTGATCTCGACTGCTTGAGGCGCCGTGCTTCTCCCTATCGAGATGGCCGGCACAGGGCCGGCCATGACGAATGAGGGTGTCAGTCCTGGGAGCAGGCTCACTCAGCCTTGATGCTCGCCGCCTTGATGATCTCCGCCCAGGTCTGGATTTCCTTGGCGAGGTAAGGCTTGAACGCTTCCGGGTCGCGCACGTTCAGGGTGAAGCCGATTTTGGTGATCCGCTCCTTCACGTCGGGCTTGTTGAGGATCGCGATGATCGTGCCCGACAGCTTGTCGAGGATCGGCTTCGGCGTGTTCACCGGGGCGAAGAAGGCGGCCCAGGATTCCGCGTCCGCATCGGTGATGCCCTGCTCGCGCAGGGTCGGCACGTCGGGCGCCTGCGGGTTGCGCTGCGGGCTCGCGATGCCGATGGCGCGCATCTGGCCGGCCTGGAACTGGGAGAGCACGCTCGGCAGGGTCGAGTTCGACACGTCGATGCGGCCGGCCATGATCTCCGTCACCAGGGGAGCGGCGCCCCGGAACGGCACGTGGGTCATCTTGATGCCTGTGCGGGTCATGAACAGCTCGGTCGCCAGATGCGAGCCGGAGCCGACTCCGGTCGAGCCGTAGTTCAGCTTGCCGGGATCCTTCTTGGCGAGTTCCACCAGCTCGGGGATCGTCTTTACGGGGAGGTCGTTCTTCACCACGAAGACGTGCTCGAAGGCGCCCGCGCCCGCGAGCGGCGCGAAATCCTTCACCGCGTCGTAGCCCGGCTCCTTCAGCAGGAACATGTTGTTCCCATGCGTCTGGTTGTTGCCGAACACGATGGTGTAGCCGTCGGGCTCCGCCTTGGCGACCGCGCGGGTGCCGACCGCGCCCGAGGCGCCGGCCAGGTTCTCGACGATCACGTTCTGGCCGAGATCCTTGCCCATCTCTTCCGCGACAATGCGGGCGATCACGTCGGTCGGGCCGCCGGCCGGGTAGGGCACCACCATCTTGATGATGCGGTTCGGGAAATCCTGGGCGGAGGCTGCGGTGGCGAAGAGGGCCGCGCCGGCGACGAGGCCGAGCGCGAGGCGGCGGGTGACGGATATGGTCATCGGAAAAGGCGGCTCCTCGAAAGCCCGTTCGCGACGGGCTGCTTTTGCGTGCTGTTTTGCTTGCTTGGGCGGCTTGGCCGCATTAGGGTCCGCCGCCGTCACGGTTCCCTTCTTAACGCCCCGATCGGAGGATTCCCATGGGCTTTTTGTCTGACGCCCTTTCCCGCATCAAGCCGTCTGCAACCATCGTCATCACGCAGAAAGCGCGGGATCTGAAAGCCCAGGGGCGGGACGTCATCAGCCTCTCCGTCGGCGAGCCGGATTTCGACACGCCCGACAACATCAAGGAAGCGGCCATCGCGGCCATCCGCCGCGGCGAGACCAAGTACACGCCGGTCTCCGGCATCGTGCCCCTGCGCGAGGCCATCGCCCGCAAGTTCAAGCGCGAGAACGGCCTCGACTACAAGCCCTCGCAGACCATCGTGTCCACCGGCGGCAAGCAGGTGATCTACAACGCGCTGCTCGCCACCCTGAACCCGGGTGACGAGGTCATCATCCCGGCGCCGTACTGGGTGTCGTATCCCGAGATGGTCGGGCTTTGCGGCGGCAAGCCCGTCTTCGTCGACTGCACCATGGAGCACAACTTCAAGCTCCAGCCGGAGCCGCTCGAGCGCGCCATCACGCCGAAGACCAAGTGGATCATCCTCAACTCACCGTCGAACCCGACGGGCGCGGCCTATTCGCGCGCCGAGATGAAGGCGCTCACCGACGTGCTGATGCGCCATCCGCATGTGTGGGTGCTCACCGACGACATGTACGAGCACCTGACCTACGGCGATTTCGAGTTCGTCACGCCCGCTCAGGTCGAGCCGAACCTCTACGAGCGCACACTCACCATGAACGGCGTGTCCAAGGCCTATGCCATGACCGGCTGGCGCATCGGCTACGCGGCCGGTCCCGATCACCTCATCAAGGCGATGGACTTCGTGCAGGGCCAGCAGACCTCCGGCGCCGCCTCGATCTCGCAATGGGCCGCCGTGGAAGCGCTCGACGGGCCGCAGGATCACCTCAAGGTCTTCAAGAAGGCTTTCGAGGAGCGCCGCGACCTCGTGGTCTCCATGCTCAACCAGTCGAAGTACCTGAAGTGCCCGATGCCGGAAGGCGCGTTCTACGTCTATCCGTCCTGCGCCGGGGCCATCGGCAAGACAGCGCCTTCGGGCAAGGTGCTGACGACGGACGAGGATTTCGTGTCCGAGCTGCTCGAGTCCGAGGGTGTCGCGGCTGTCCACGGATCGGCCTTCGGCCTCGGCCCGAACTTCCGCATCTCCTACGCCACGTCCAACGCGGCCCTGGAGGATGCCTGCAACCGCATCCAGCGCTTCTGCGGATCCTTGCGCTAAGGCATAAGAGCGAGGGGGAGCTCAAAACGAAGGTTCCCCCAAGCCCTCATCCTGAGGAGCGAAGCGTCTCGAAGGACGAGGGCGCCTCCAGCGTACTCTGGGACCTCCTTCGAGACGCAGCTGCGCTGCTCCTCAGGATGAGGTCAGAGATTGATGGGATAATCTCCAGGGAGCGCAGTGTGCAGATAACAATGCCCCGGACCTTCCACCCGGATCCCGGGGCGGAGCCTTACCGGGCGGATCCCGCCTCCACGCACCGGGTGAAGTTCGACGCCCGCGTCGATTTCACTAATGGCGGCTACGTGGAGGCCAAGGATTTCCTCCTCGACATCGAGGGCGACGGCGTCGCGCCCGAGCGTCTGGCCGAGATGATCGTCTCGGCCATGAACCTCCTGCGCGCCGGACCCGTGACGATCACGGCCATGCGCATCGTCAGGCGGGGCGAGCACCAGGACGGGTGATCGTCCTCTCCTGAAACGGCACCTGCGAGGAGCTTTGTCATCCCGGTGTTTCGTGCTCTACCGGGCGGAGCCATGAAACCGTAGAACCATGTCCCTCGCCCGGTCGCCCCTCATTTACGGCCTGATCGCTCTTCTCGGGTGCCTGAGCATCGCGTCCCTCGTGGTCGGACCCGCGCCGGTCACGGTGTCCGTGGCCCTGAAGGCGCTCGTGACCGAACAGGCGGCGGCCAGCATCGTGGTGCGGGAGATCCGCCTGCCGCGCACCCTGCTGGCGCTGCTGGTGGGCTGGATCTTCGGTCTCTCGGGGGCGGGGCTGCAGGGCCTGTTGCGCAACCCGCTCGCCGATACGGCGGTGTTCGGTGCGCCGCAGGCGGCGGCCCTTGGGGCCGTTCTCGTGATCTATTTCGGGCTCATCGGCACCCTGTCCTGGGTGCTGCCTTTCGCGGCCATTGGCGGGGCCCTCCTGTCCATCGCGCTCGTCGTGGCCGTCGCGGGACGGGGTGCCACCATCGTGGTGCTGGTTCTGGCGGGGCTCGCGGTCGGGTCGCTCGCGGGGGCGGGCACGTCGCTGGCCATCAGCCTCTCGCCCAATCCCTTTGCCGTGACGGAGATCGTGTTCTGGCTCCTCGGCTCCTTCGAGGACCGGTCCTTCGTCCATGTGCTGCTCTGCGTGCCCTTCATCGTCCTGGCCTCCGGGCTGATCCTGGCGGCCACCTCAGGGCTTCGGGCGCTCGCGCTCGGCGAGGAGACGGCGCAGAGCCTCGGGGTCAACGTCCCGCTCCTGCGCGGTCTGATCGTCGCGGGCGCCGCCATCGGCACGGGAGCCTCGGTGGCCGTGGCGGGCTCCATCGGCTTCGTGGGACTGGTCGTGCCGCATCTCGTCCGTCCCTTCGTGGGCTACGATCCGGCCCGCACCCTTGTCCCGGCGGGGCTTGCCGGGGCGGCGCTCCTGCTCGCCGCCGACATCGCCGTGCGCCTCATTCCCTCCGGCGCCGAGGTGAAGATCGGCGTGCTCACGGCCCTGCTTGGCGTCCCGTTCTTCCTCTGGGTCATCGCCCGCCGCAAAGCGGAGCTGGTGGAGACGCCCGCATGACGCGTCTTGAAGCCCGGTCTCTGAGGGTGGATCTCGGAACCCGCCGCGCCCTCGACGGGATCGACCTGTCCCTGGAGCCGGGGCGGTTCACGGTGATCGTCGGCCCGAACGGCGCCGGCAAGACGACCCTGCTGCGAAGCCTGGCAGGTCTGGCGGTGCCGGCGCAGGGCGAGATCGTCCTGGGCGAGACCTCTCTGGTCCGTATGTCCGCCGGCGCGCGGGCACGCGTCATCGCCTATCTGCCGCAAGGCGGCGGCGTGGCCTGGCCTCTGCCGGTGGCGAGCGTTGTCGCGCTCGGCCGTCTGCCCCATGGGGAGAATCCGGACCGCCTGCCTGAGACCGGCCAGCAGGCTGTCGCCTCGGCGCTGCGCTCGGTCGGGCTGCAGGACTTCGCCCCGAGGCCCGTCACGGCCCTGTCCGGCGGCGAGCGGGCCCGGGTGCTGCTCGCCCGCGCTCTCGCGACGCAGGCGCCGGTGCTCCTGGCCGACGAGCCCGTCGCGGCCCTCGACCCGCGCCATCAACTCGTCGTGATCGAGGTCCTGAAGGCACGCGCTCAGGCAGGCACGACGGTGGTCGCCATCATGCACGACCTGACGCTGGCGGCCCGCTTCGCCGACGACATCGTGCTGCTCCATCGGGGAAAAGTCGAATCCTCCGGCCCACCGGAGACCGTTCTGACCGAGGAACGGCTCGCCGCGATCTTCGGCATCCGGGCACAGGTTCTGAGGCAGGCTGGCAACCTCATGGTCGTGGCCGAAAGTCCTCTGCAGGAGGCTGGGCAATGAATTCCGCGCATGGGCCGTCCGTTACGGACTTACATTGACAAAGCCCTACGTCGGCCCGATACCCCAGGATCGGGGTATGGCAGTATTATGAATCGGCAGGGTCTCAAGAAAGCGCTCATCGTTGTGCATGATCTCGTGATGACGGGCGTGGCCGTCCTCGCGACCTTCTACGTGCGCTTCGAGGGTCCGTTCCTTTACGATCGGCTCGTCCATCTTCCTGTGTTCCTGCCGCCATTCGTCGCCTTCGCGGGCGTGGTCTACGGGTTCTCCCAGCTTTACAGATCCAAGTGGCGGTTCGCGTCCCTGCCGGACCTGTTCAACATCTTCCGGGCCGCGACCGTCCTGGCGATCACCCTGCTGGTGGTGGACTACATTCTCGTCTCGCCGCAGTTTCTGGGCACCTTCTTCTTCGGCAAGATCACCATCGCCCTCTACTGGCTGATCCAGATGTTCCTGCTGGGCGGTCCGCGGCTGGCGTTCCGCTATGTGAAGTATGCCCGCTCACGCCATAGCCTGCAGCGCGATGCCAGCACCCCGACCCTGCTGCTCGGGCGCGGCAGCGACATCGAGGTGATCCTGCGGGCCATCGAGGCCGGGACGGTCAAGAAGACGCAGCCCAAGGGCATCCTGTCCTGGCGTGCCGACGATTTCGGGCAATCCATGCGCGGCGTGCCCGTGCTGGGCACCTTTGCCGATCTCGACCAGATCATTCAGGATTTTCACGAGCGGGGCACGCCCATCCGCCGTCTCCTGGCGACGCCGAGCGCCCTGATGCCGGAAGCGAACCCGGACATGCTCCTCGCCCGCGCCCGCCGCCTCGGCCTGCCGCTGGTGCGGGTCACGAGCTTAGGGGAGGGCATGCGCGATGCCGAACTCGCGCCGCTGGAGATCGAGGACCTGCTCCTGCGCCCGACCGTGCAGATCGACCGGAAACGCCTCGAGACCTTCATCCGCGGCAAGCGCGTGCTGGTGACGGGCGGCGGCGGCTCCATCGGGTCGGAGATCTGCACCCGCGTGGTGGCCTTCGGCGCCAGCGACCTCATGATCCTCGAAAGCTCCGAGCCGTCCCTGCACCACATCCTCGAAAACCCGACCCTGCTGTCCAGCGACACCAACGTGGACGGCGTCATCGCCGATGTACGCGACCGGAGCCGAGTGCGCGAGGTGATGAACGGGTTCGCCCCCGAGGTGGTTTTCCATGCAGCGGCCCTCAAGCATGTTCCCTATCTCGAGAAGAACTGGACCGAGGGGATCAAGACCAACGTGTTCGGTTCGGTGAACGTGGCCGATGCGGCGGTGGAGGCCGGTGCCGAAACCATCGTGATGATCTCCACCGACAAGGCCATTGACCCGGTTTCCATGCTCGGCGCCACCAAGCGCTTCGCCGAGATGTACGGACAGGCGCTCGATGCCGAGTTCATGGGCCGCAACGGCGCTACCCGCATCATTGCGGTGCGCTTCGGCAACGTGCTGGGTTCGGTCGGTTCCGTGGTGCCGAAGTTCAAGGCGCAGATCGCCCGCGGCGGGCCGCTCACGGTCACGCATCCGGACATGGTGCGCTACTTCATGACCACCCGCGAGGCAGCGGATCTTGTGCTCACCTCCGCGTCTCACGCGGAAGAGAGCCGCGCCCTGACGGAGCGCACCAACGGCGACGAACGCGCCTCGGTCTACGTGCTCAAGATGGGCCAGCCGGTGAAGATCTACGAACTGGCCGAGCGGATGATCCGGCTTGCCGGCTACGAACCGGGCGAGGATATCGAGATCCAGGTCACGGGCACGCGGCCCGGCGAGCGGCTGCACGAGATCCTCTTCGCCCGCGAGGAGCCGCGCACGGAAATCGGCATTGACGGCGTCATGGCGGCCAAGCCTATTTTCGCCGACCGCGACCGGGTCGATCAGTGGCTGCAGGTCCTCGACCGCGCCATCAGGCAGGGCGATCGCGCCCTGGCCGAGCAGGTCTTCGAGGACGCGATCCCGGAGTTCAAGCGTCGGAAGCCCGCGCCCCAGCCTGTCGAGCCAGTTCAGCAAGCGCGTCTCGCGTCGAGCTGACCGGCTGCCACCCGAGATTCCTCAAGGCCTCGGGGCTCGCGACCAACCGGCCCGCCAGTCTCTCATAGGTCTCGTTCCGGCCCGCGAGGGCGGCTGCACCCTTCAGGAGGAACGACGGCACCGGGACGAGCCCGGGCCCGCGTCCCAATCCCTTGCGCAGCGCCACGATCATCTCGGGAATCGTCACCGGTTCCGGATCGGCCACGATGAAGGGGCGCTTCAGGGGGCCTTCCGCGCGCAGGACCGTGTCCACGGCGGCCGTGAGATTGTCGAGGGAGAGGAGCGAGCGCTTGGCGCTCAAGGCCCCCAGCGGCAGGGGCCAGGGTGATTGCGCGAGCGCCAGGAGTGCCGCCATGTTGCCCTTCACGCCGGGGCCGTAGACGAGCACGGGGCGAAGGGCGGTCCAATCGAGCCCGAGGGCCGAGAGGCCCCGTTCGGCTTCGAGCTTGGAGCGGCCGTACGGATCGGTGGGGCTTGGCTCCTGGGCCTCCGTCAGGACGCCCTCGGCGGTCGGGCCGGTCTGGGCCCGGATCGAGGAGAGGAACACGAAGCGCTTCACGCCCGCCCGCTCGGCCGCTTGAGCGAGCTTCACCGTCGCCTCGGTATTGATGGTCCGATAGTCGTCCTCCGGCCGGCCCGACATGGCATGGGCGAGGCCCGCCGAATGGATCACCATGTCCAAGTCGCGCAAGGCCGCCGCCATGTTGTGCGGGGAAGCGATGTCGCCGATCACCGCGCTCGACGCGCCGGCGGGCACCTCGGAGGGCCGGCGCAGCAGCACCCGGACCCGGTAGCCGCGCTTCGGCAGCTCGTTCAGGAGATGTCGTCCGATGAAACCCGTGGCGCCGGTCAGGGCAATCAAGGGTGCATTCATCGGGAAACCTCCAAGGGGACTGACACGCGGGGACGCGAGAAACGCCTGAGAACCAGGCCGACGAGAGCGGCCCCAAGGCTAAGCGCCGCGATCTGCACAGCGCCCGAGGGCCAGACAAGGGTCATAGCGGCCAAGCCGGCCAGGACAAGGTTCAGGCCGAAAACATGGGCATTGACCTGAAGGACGGAGAAGCCGTTGTCGGTGGCCTTCTGGTAGAAATGGCTGCGATGCGCCTCCCACACCTTTTCACCGCGAGCGAGGCGGCGCAGCAGGGTGATGGTGGCATCCATCAGATAGTAGAGCGGGAGCAGGAGCGCCGCCGCGAGTCCTCCCGAACCGGCGAGCTGGAGCAGCATCCAGCCGACGAGGAGCCCGATGGAAAGAGAGCCGACGTCTCCCAGGAAAAGCCGGGCGACCGGTTTGTTGAACGGGGCAAAGCCGAGGAGGGCGCCGCAAAGCGCTGCTGCAAGAACTGCGATCCACATAGGAATGACGCCGATCAGCCCCGAGCCTGCGATGAACGCGGTGATTGGGATCATTTCCGCGACAGAGATCCAGTCCAGCCCATCCATAAAGTTGACGAGGTTGACGAACCAGACGCCACCTATGATGAGCAGGACCCGTTCCGCCGCCAATGGAATGTAATCCGGAAATATCCGACTCTCCGGTTCAAGAACGACTGCGGCCACGACGATGAATTGCATGACGAGACGGATCCAGGCCGGCAATGGCCGGATGTCGTCAGCCGTCCCTAGAACTGCAAACGCGACAGCTGCAGAAGCTACGATCAGGAAATAGGTGACGGGCAGCACAAGCCAGATCGACAGGAAGCCCACGACGCAGAGAGTTGCGGCCAGAACCGCAATGCCCCCACCCTGAGGTGTCGGTGCCCTATGGCTCGAACGCGCATTCGGTCGCGCCAGCGCGTAGCGGATGAGCAGGGGCTTCAATGCAAGGATCAGAACGATCGACAGAAACATCGAGGCAAGGAGGGCGAAGACGACGATCATCTCAGGCCCCGTGATAATCGCGGTACCAAGCCACGAAGCGGCGAATACCCTCTTCCAGCGACGTCGACGGCGCGAAGCCGACGTCGCGGCGTAGATCCGTCACGTCCGCGCGCGTCTCCAGAACGTCGCCGGGCGGCAGCGGCACGTCCACGCGTTTCGCTTGTCTGCCGAGGGCATTCTCGATGATCGCGACCAGACGGTTCACCTCTTCGGGCGCATCGTTGCCGATGTTGTAGATCCGGTGCGGCGCGGGGCCGGTGGCGGGATCGGGATGCTCGGCGTTCCAGGCGGGATCGGGTCTGGGCACTTTGTCGACCAGCCGCACGACTCCTTCCACGATATCGTCCACGTAGGTGAAGTCTCGCCAGACCTGCCCGGCATTGGCGACATGGATCTCGCGGCCCTCGGCAATGGCATGGGTGAACTTGTAGACCGCCATGTCGGGCCGTCCCCAGGGGCCGTAGACGGTGAAGAAGCGCAAGGCCGTGCAGGGCAGGCCGAAGAGATAGGCGTAGGAATGCGCCATCATCTCGTTGGCCTTCTTGGTGGCGGCATAGAGGCTGATCGGATGCTCGGCACTGTCGTGCTCGGAGAAGGGCAGCGTGCGGTTGGCGCCGTAGACCGAACTCGACGAGGCATAGACGAGGTGCCGGATGCTGCCGTTGCGGCAGGCTTCCAGCATGTTCACGAAGCCGACGAGGTTCGACGCCGCATAGGGCTGCGGATCGACGAAGCGCACGCCCGGCTGGGCTGCGAGATGGATCACCTTCTCGAAACGGTGGTGCTCGAACAGGTCGCGGGTCGCCTGCGCGTCGGCGAGATCCAGGCGCTCGCCCACGAAGGTGTTGTGCGGGGTCAGCTTTCCGAAGCGGGCTTCCTTCAAGCTCACGTCGTAATAGGGCGTGAAGCTGTCGACCCCGACCACCTGATGGCCGTCGGCCAGAAGCCGCTGCGCCACATGGAAGCCGATGAAACCGGCCGCACCGGTGACAAGGATGGGAGCTGACATGAACAGGCCTGCCTGATGAAGTGGCCGGCACCTTATCGCATCGCACGGAAAAGTGGACCCGGTTTTCGGCAATGCCCCGTTTGACGTTCTCCTGTCATTCCGGGGCGAGCGATAGCGAGAACCCGGAACCCATAACCGCTGACGATTCTGCGGAAGGCGCGACGCTGATCGCTCCTTCTTGAACCCTCAGCGCTTATGGGTTCCGGGTTCCGCTGCGCGGCCCCGGAATGACAGGGGAGTGTGCGGCAACGCTCTCAGATCACCCATTGACCCCGCACCCCGGTTGCGTGTTACCTCGTCACCGGAGCCGGGCGCACCCGGTTCCGGGGCGTGAGAACCCCGATCCGAGGCGGCCGGTATCGGCCGTGAACGATGCCTTCCCAACCTTACGGTCGGGGAGGCGATGGCGCATGTCCAGGGCGAAAGCCTAAAGGTCATCGCGGCCGCCCTCGGACGGCTTCTCAACTCCCCGGCCACCAGGGCTCCTGGTGGTCGCTTCACCTCAAGGGAGTTGCCGCGATGGACCAGCCTTATTCCGCGTGGGCCGATTGGCTCTCGAAGTTCCACACCTCGTCCGAATTGATCCAAGGGTTGTGGCTCGTCGCCATTCCCGTCACCGTGCTCGGCCTTGCATGGCTGGTGATGCGCGGGGTGCGCGATCTCGTCCGCCTCGCGCGCGGCGCGTGGCGCGGCCACAGCGGGTGGCGCGGCCACCTGATCTACGGCGTCTACCAGGACCCGCAGGGCCGCTGGATGGTCTATTGGCACGACCGTCAACCGCAGGAAATCGACTGGACCAACCCGCCGCCCGAGCTCATCGGGCGCGGGCAGGTGGTGCAGGGCGTGTTCCGCAGGCCGCAAGAGTGAGGATGTGAATGATTGACCTGTGGAT
This sequence comes from Microvirga sp. 2MCAF35, assembly GCF_052115545.1. Taxonomy (NCBI): domain Bacteria; kingdom Pseudomonadati; phylum Pseudomonadota; class Alphaproteobacteria; order Hyphomicrobiales; family Methylobacteriaceae; genus Microvirga; species Microvirga sp. 2MCAF35. Next base: position 53,885 of record NZ_JBFRGW010000022.1, on the reverse strand, counting down.
CGACGCTTAGGTCGCGTAATCCTTCAAGGAGGCGAGTCTTGCCTCTTCGGCTTCTGCCGGAGATTCCGCGCAGTTGCCGTCCAGATCGTCTTCCAACGGCTCGAAAGCGAAGGACTGGCGCTCGCGGGCCATGAAGGCCGTGGGCATGACGGCCTGCATCTCGGCCTCGGCGGCTTTCAGGAAGGCGTCGTCGTGACCGGGATAGAGGTGGAAGATCGCCAGCGCCTTCACGCCGGCGCTCTGGGCGAGTTCGACGCCCTTCTGCCAGGTGGAATGACCCCAGCCGCGGCAATAGGAATATTCGGCGTCGGAGAACATGCCGTCGAAGACCATGAGGTCGGTGCCGCGCACGAATTCCGCGAGGCTGGGATCCGGCCACGGATCGCTGTGCTCCACGTCGCTGATGTAGCAGATGCTGCGGCCCCGGTGGCTGATGCGGAAGCCCGTGGCGCCGCCGGGATGGTTCAGGAGGTGGGTTTCGATCCGCGTTCCGTCGTCGAGAACGAGCGGGTCGCCCGCTCTGAAGCCGTGGTGCTCGAAACGGGCGGGAAGCTGGCTGAGGCGCACGGGAAAGAGCGGCGGGGCGAAGATGCGGTTCAGGGGCTCCATGGCGCTTTCCCCCTCCAGATGGCCGCAATAGGTGCGGATCACCCGTTCCTTGGAGAGGAGGGCCGGCTTGAAGAAGGGAAGGCCGCTGATATGGTCGAGATGAAGGTGGCTGAGGAGAATGTCGATCTTGTCGGGCGCGGCGGCGCCGAGATCGGTGCCGAGGGCGGAGAGACCGGTTCCCGCATCGAGGATGAACAGGCGCTCCCCGCAGCGGACCTCGACGCATGGCGTATGCGAGCCGAACTCGACGAATTGGGGGCCGGATGCGCAGGTGGAGCCGCGAATGCCCCAGAACCGGACCCGCAACGCGTCAGAGGATGCAACACGCCTTACCATTTCAGGATCATGACCAATCGAAAACCCTGCTTATGTGCGCCAGCGCACATCAATAAGCTGCCCCCGAGCGGGACGGCAGGTCAAGGTAAATATATCACGCACTCAGCGCCTCGATAGGCCTGATGCGGCGATCCACCACCGGCTCGCCCCGCTCGAAATGGATAACGACATCGAAGGGCGGTTGATCCATGGCCGGCGAGATCGACGGCGTCACGAGGATCAGCCCGCGCCCGACGAAGGCACGGCGCAGGTTGGTGACGAGCCTGTCGGCGGCAGGGCCCGGCAGGCCGTCGAGCGCCCGCTGCACCACGAGGATGCTTGGACGGCGCACGAGGCCGCGCACCAGATCGATGGCCGCAATCTCGCTCAAGGTGAGGTCGTCGCCCTGCGGATCGACCGGCGTGTCGAGCCCGATGCGCGAGACCTCGCCGTCGAGGCCCCGCTGCGTCAGGATGCGGCGTGTCACCTCCTGCACCGCCTCGAGCGCACCGGCCTGATCGGCCACGATGCGTCCGAAGAGCAGGTTGTCCTGAAGGCTGGCCGCCGCACAGAAGCGTCCCTCGTCGTAGAACTCGATCGCGGATTTCAGGCTCACCGGCAGCATGCGGGCGAAATCCGCGCGGGCGACGAGGATCTGCTCTTCCATGGAAGGTTCGAGCAGGCCGAGGCGATGCCGGCTCTCGTTGTAGCGCAAAGCGAGGCCGATCAGGCGCTCCCGGTCCCGCGAGGTCTGGTCGCTGCGTCGCTGCTCGTTCCTGCGGTCGACGAGATCCTGGAAATAGGGACGGTCCGCCGCCGAGAAGAACGAGAAGCGTTCGAAGAGCGGGGATCCGTCCGGAATGTCGGAGAAGATCTCGATCATGCTCGTGGCGATCGACAGACCCATCCGGGCCAGCGGCTTGGTGAGCTCGTTCGCCTCCAGGATTGCCCGGACGAAGGGGTGGCTCGACAGGTGGTCTTCCTGGAAGGAATCGCCGATGGGCTTTCCGAACAGCAGGTTCTCGCCGACCGTCGCATAGCGGTTGTAGCGCGTGGCGCTGAAGGGATCGACGAAGCGGTCGATCTGTTCGGCGGCGAGCGCCGCCTGCACGGCGCCGCGCGCTTCCACGATGGCGGCGGCCAGTTTCGGCTCCCGCTCCGGATCGAGGGTTCCCGAGAGGCCGCGGGCATGGGTCAGGCGGTCGAGGCCCGCGACCATGATGGCCTCGGAGAGGCGGTGCTGGAGCTCGGCCTCCGGGGCCGAGGCGCCGTAGAGCATGTTGTCCCGCAAGCTGCCCTCGATCAGCACCGTGTTGCCCGTGAAGGCGATGCGCCGGCTGCGTTCCACCGGATCGGCCGCCGAGAGTTCGATGCCACCATAGGTCAGACGTCCGAACGACGGAGGAAGCTGGCCGCTCATGAGGGCTGCGAGCAGCCGTGGGCCCGCATCCCCGTCGCCCACCAGGGCCACGTGGGACGGGAAGGCGAGGTTCAGGTTGACCGAGGTCACCCGCGCGCCGCTGGCGGGGTCGTAGGCCGAGACGCCCTGGGCCACGAGCGCGCCGCTGTCGGGGAGGCCGGCCTTGCCCTTCAGGGCCGCGCGCAGCTTCAGCGGTCCCAATCCCTTGCCGAGATCGATGAGGAGCGCCCGCGCCCTCAAGGCGAGCCGGTGCCACTGGACCACCTCGCGGGTGCCGTAGGAGGCCAGCGCCGCCGCGAGGACGCAGGCCGCGACCGTTCCGGCCGTGATGGGACGTTCCTGCGAGAACCACGCGCCCAGCGCGAGGATCGACAGGGGAGCCACCATGAGCACGGCCGCGGAGGCCGCTTCGGCCAAGGCCAGGCGGTATTCCCATCGCATCACGGGCCGATGGCTCGACACCAGCGCCTCGCGCACCCGGTTGCGCTCGTAGGGAGCGGTGCCGTGGGCGCGCAGGGCCGGGATGCGATGTTCCAGGGCCTCGAACACGGTCTCGGCCTCGTCGCCCTCCCGGTGCCGGGCGGCGGTGGCGTCGAACCGCAGCAGGGAACGCCGGGCGCTCACGATGGCGCCGAGCGACAGGACCACGGCCAGGGTGGCGCCGAGGTGCCAATCCATGACGAACACATAGGCGCAGGCAAGGCCGATCATGCCGCCCAGCTTCACCGGCATGAGAAGGCTCGAGCCCAGCACGCCGCTTTCCCGCGCCAGTCCACGGCCGGCCAGGGCCGTCACCATGGCGATCTCGTCATGGGAGGCGGACGGCACCTTGAGGATGACGTCGAGGGCGGCCGACTGGGTTTTCGTGAGCATCCTCAGGCCGATGCCGGCCACCAGCCATTCGAAGCCGACCAGGATCAGGCCGAGGAGCAGGGGGATGAGCAGGATGCCGACGATCGATGCCAGCGCGAAAGCCTCGGAACCCAGCAGGATGCCCGGGAACAGGACGAGGGGATCGGACCGGAGACCGGCCGGCGGCGAGATAATGACCCGCAGGAAGGATTCCGGGGTGTCCCAGCCGCCCGCTCCCCCGGTCGCCCGGTCGACGATCACGTGGACGAGGTCGAAGCCCACGAGGATGAGAAGGCCCGCCAGGGCCAGAAGTCCAAATCCGACGAGATGGCGAACAGGAGATGTTTTCCACGCCAGGCGCAGCGGATCGCGCTCCACGACAACTCCCAAGGGCAACTCCAACGATCAGGTTCAGGTAACGTAGATGGAACCTAAAGCATTTTTCGGCGAATGGGACGACCTTGGCTGTTAAAAAGTGCGTTGCAGCACCAGATGGCCCGAACAAGGCCGAGGGAGCAGCCCCGAAGGCAGGCTCAGGAAGGGCCGGCAAGCTCCTTCCGTTCCCGCGTTCCTGGGAGGGACGGCCGGTTGAGACCTTTCCGTCATCCCGGTCGGCCGGATCCTTAGAGCACGAACCAGCCCTTGCTGAGTTCGAGGGAGCCTTTCAGCTTGATCACGGCCTCCGCCGCCTTGTCGTTGTCGGTGTTGAGATAGACGTAAGTGGCGCTCTTCGTCTTCTCGAAACGCACCTCGCCCGCCTTGCTGAAGTCCTTCCTGCCGATGAAGGCGAACTTCTGGTCGCCGCGCTTGCGTGTGTCAGCGTCGATGGCGGAGAGGTCGATCCTGTCTCCCTGCCGCCGCGAGAAATCGAGGATGATGTCCGCCTTCTTCTTGGACGCACTTGTCTCCCGGTCGTCGAACGCGAACACGTCGCGGCCGACCCCGCCTGTGAGCCTGTCCTGGCCGAGGCCGCCGCTCAACCGGTCGTCGCCGGCTCCGCCGTTCATGACATCCGCATCCGCACTGCCGTTCATGGCGTCGGCATCCGCACCGCCATCCATGACGTCGGCGCCTGTACCGCCGTCCATGACGTCGGCACCCGCACCGCCATCGAGCCGGTCGTTGCCTCCTGCTCCGTTGAGAATGTTGCGGAACGCATCGCCGGTGAGAGTATCGTGGCCCGCGCTGCCCGAGAGCGTGTCGGCGAGCGCGGTGTTGCGCACCATGGTGCCGGTACCGACGTCAATGGTATGGGCCACGTTCCAGGTGAGCGCGCCCTCGACCAGGGTGACAGTGGCGGCCTTGGAGCCGGTCGAGGCATAGGCGTGGTTGAACGCGGCGCGTCCGGCGGTGGGTATCACAACGCTGCTGGTGCCGTCGCCCCAGGCGATGCTGGCGCTGGAGGCGTTGCCGACGGCGAGCGTCGTCTCGAGGAAGCGGCCTTCGGCGATGGCCGCCGCATGTTCTTTGTAGAACAGATCGACGCGGAAGATGTCGAATGCGTCGTTCATATCGCCAGCGATGAGGTTGGAGGCGAGGCTGCCGAATGTTACGTATCGTCCATCTAGGCTGAACTGGGCTTCTGCGCTGAGGTCATTTGCCTCTGCTCCAGTGGCGGTGGTGGAGAGACGGGTGACGGCACCGGTGCTCAGGTCCTTGACGAAGATGTCCTGTTCGCCATTGAGATCGTTGGCAACCAAGTTGGATGCGTCACTTTCAAACACAATATAACGCCCGTCCGGACTGAAGCGAGCGTTGGTGCTGCTGCCGTTTGCCTGTGTGCCATTGGCGGTGGTGGACAGGCGGGTGACGGCACCGGTGCTCAGGTCCTTGACGAAGATGTCATATTTACCGTTGGTGTCGCTACTGGCCAGGTTGGTGGCCAGGCTTTCGAACACCACGTAGCGTCCGTCGGGGCTGAACTGAGGGTTCGAGCTGTCTCCGTTGGTCTCAGCTCCGCCTAAGCCGGTGGACAGGCGTGTGACGGCGCCGGTGCTCAGATCCTTGAGGAATATATCGCGGCTATCACGATCTGTCGTGCCGGTGCCATCGCCGTCCAGGTTGGAAGCCGAGCTTTCGAACACCATGAAGTGGCCGTTTGGGCTGAACCGAGGATTCCAGCTGTCGTCGTTCGCTGCAGTTCCGTTGGCGGCGGTGGAGAGGCGGGTGACGGTACCGGTGTTCAGATCCTTGAGGAAGATATCACTTATTTTGTTGTTGGTGTCGTCGGCGACGAGGCTGGGGGCCCTGCTTGCAAACACCACATAATGTCCGTCCGGGCTGAACCGAGCATCAAAGCTATCAAGCTCTCTTCCATATTGCGGTTCTTCAACGGCTCCAACCGGGGTCGATAGACGCGTGATGGCGCCGGTGATCAGGTTCTTGAGGAAAATGTCGGTACTACGATTGTTGTCGGCACCGTCGACCAGATTGGTGGCCGTGCTTTCGAACACCACATAGTGCCCATCCGGGCTGAACCGAGGGTTATAGCTGTCTCCGTTGGTCTCAGCTCCGCCTAAGCGGGTGGACAGGCGTGTGACGGCGCCGGTGCTCAGATCCTTGAGGAAGATGTCGCTGTTATCCCTGGTGTCGCCGGCGACCAGGTTGGTGGCGCTACTATTGAACACCACGAAGCGTCCATCGGGGCTGAAGTGAGGATTACTGCTGCTCTCGTTTGCCTCGGCTCCATTGGCCGCGGTCGAGATCCGTGCCAGGACATTGGCATTGGTTGGACGGAAGACGGATTGCACGGACAGGAACATGTTGGGCCTCCTAAAGCCGCTCAAGAATCAAGGTGCTAAGCTAGGCCGATTGTCCCGTGGACCACTCTCTGAATGGAGGGGGATGGGTGCGCAGGCGCACGTCACGCCGAGGCAAGCACCAGGATTCCCATCCCCCTATCCAGGATTGACATCCTTCACATGGAACGGGGCCGTCCCTGCGCCGTTAAGCGCTAAGCTTGACCATGCTCAGGAGATCAATATGCGCCGCGCCGTTCTCTCCGTTGCCGCCCTTGCTGCTCTTGCTGCCTTCGGTGCCACCGAGGCCCAGGCTCAGAACCGGGGGCGTGTCGGTGTCCTGTCCTGCAGCGTCTCGGGCGGGATCGGCCTGATCGTCACGTCGCAGAAGACCACGCTCTGCACCTTCAATCCCCGGCGTGGGCGGCCCGAGCGCTATGTGGGGGCGATCCGCCGGTTCGGGCTCGATATCGGGGCGACGAGGCGCGGCATCCTGACCTGGGCCGTGTTCTCCCGCGGCAGCGTGGCGCCGGGGTCCCTCGCCGGCAGCTACGTGGGCGGAACCGCCGAGGCGACGGCCGGTGCCGGCGTCGGCGCCAACGTCCTGGTCGGCGGCTCGAACCGGAGCATTTCCCTCCAGCCCCTGTCCGTCAGTGGCCAGACCGGCCTCAATTTTGCCCTTGGGGTAGCCGATTTCGAACTGCGCCCGGCGCGATAGGCGGCCTGCGCGTCAAAGCCCGGCATTCCGTGTCATCCCTGCGGATGCCACAGCGGAATGACGCCGCCATGTCATCACCGGCCTTGTGCCGGTGATCCCGATTGAATGAAACGCTGAGCCTCTCAGTCCCGCCCATTTCTACGTCCACCCTCCCGCGTACAATCCCTCTTGCCATTCCGCATCGAGAGGCAGAGCATCGGTTGACGCGCCGGCTAAAAAGGGCGTCGGGTCCGATGCTTCAGAAGAGCGCGCCGATGAATGGGGCAGGGAGGATGACGTCCTATGGCACCCAACGGCAGACCAGGTTCGGGCCCGCGATGCATTGCAATCGTCGGCCCGTTTCAGAGCGGCAAGACCACGCTTCTCGAAGCCATCGTGGAGCGGTGTGGAGCGATCTCGCGCGCGGGCCGCGTGTCCAATGGCGACAGTGTCGGCGATGCGAGCGCGGAGGCCCGTGCCCATGCCATGAGCATCGAGCCCAACGTGGCGACGGTCGAGTTTCTCGGCGAGAGCATGACCTTCGTGGACTGCCCCGGCTCGACGGAATTCCTGCACGAGATGCGCAACGTCACGCCGGTCTGCGATGCGGCAATCGTCGTCTGCGAGGCGGACGAGCGCAAGATTCCGGCCCTTGAGATCATCCTGCGGGAGCTCGAAGAAGCTGATATCCCGCGCTTCCTCTTCATCAACAAGATCGATACCGCGACCCAGCGCGTCCGCGAGACGCTCGCGCTGCTGCAGCAAGCCTCGCGGACACCCTTGCTCCTGCGCCAGATCCCGCTCTGGAAGGACGGCATCGCCGTCGGCTTCATCGATCTCGCCCTGGAGCGCGCCTTCATCTATCGCGAGCACGCGCCGAGCGAGATCGTGGACCTGCCCGAGGGGGAATTGCCCCGCGAGAAGGAAGCGCGTTTCGCCATGCTCGAACGCTTGGCCGATTACGACGACGAACTCATGGAGGAACTGATCTCGGAGATCGAGCCACCGCGCGACCAGGTCTTTGACGACCTCTCCAAGGAATTGAGGGAGCGGCATGTGGTGCCGGTCCTGATCGGCTCGGCGGAGCGCGGCAACGGCATCAACCGGCTTCTCAAGGCGCTGCGCCACGAGGCGCCGACCCTGGCGGATACGCGTGCGCGCCTCGGCATTCCAGAGGAAGGTGCTCCCCTGGGGCAGGCCATGAAGACCCTGCATATGGGCCAGGGCGGCAAGCTGACCCTCGCGCGTGTCATGCGCGGCAGTTTCCATGAAGGCGACAATGTGGTCGGCTCACGCGGGGCGGATGTGCGGATCGGCAGCCTCGTCACGCTCCTCGGTAGCACGATGAACCGCAAGACGGAGGCGGTGGCCGGCGATACGGTCGGCTTCGGCCGGCTGGAGGGGATCGCGACCGGGGACGCCTTCGCGGCCGGGAAGGCACGGCCCGAGGCCATTGTCTCGTCCGCACCGCCCGAATCCGTCTACGTGCTCGCTCTCAAGGTGCGGGATCGCAAGGACGACGTACGCCTGTCGAGCGCGCTTGCCAAGATCACCGAGGAGGACCCGTCCCTGGTGGTCGAGACCCGGCCCGAGATGGGCGAGATCCGGCTTCACGGCCAGGGCGAGATGCATCTGCGCGTGGCCGTTGAGAAGCTCGCCTCGCGCTTCCAGGTCGGAGTCGAGACGGCCAAGCCCCGGGTGGCCTATTGCGAGACGATCAAGCTGCCCGCCGCCGCCCGCGGGAGGCATCGCAAGCAGACCGGCGGGCACGGCCAGTTCGGCGACGTGATGATCGAGATCAGGCCGCTGCCGCGCGGGGAGGGGTTCGCGTTCCAGGACCAGATCACCGGCGGCGTGGTGCCGCGCCAGTACATCCCGTCGGTCGAGACCGGCGTGCGGGATTCGCTCAAATGCGGGCCTCTCGGTTTCCCCGTGGTCGATCTTGCCGTGACGCTGACGGACGGCTCGTACCACACGGTGGATTCGTCCGACGCGGCCTTCCAGGCGGCCGCCAGGCTCGCCCTCGCGGAGGCCCTGCCGAAGGCCAAGCCCGTGCTGCTGGAGCCGGTGCTGTCGGTGGAGATCACGATCCCGTCCGAGGCCCTGTCCAAGGCGACGGCCCTCGTGACCGGACGGCGTGGGCAGATCCAGGGCTATGACGAACGGCCCGGATGGTCCGGCTGGCAGGTGCTGAGTGCCACCATCCCGGAATCCGAGATCGGCGACCTCATCGTGGAGCTGCGCTCGGCCACGGCCGGTGTCGGGACCTTCTCGACCCGGTTCGACCACATGGCCGAACTGAGCGGCCGCCCGGCCGACATCGTGCTGCAGAAGGCGCATTGAGCGTTTAGGGGCTGACACCCACCACGTCATGGCCGTCCCCGGACTTGATCCGGGGATCAGTCCCGGCCATCCCGCTTCTGTAGAGCGCTGCGCTTTGCACAATCGGGATCGCCGGCACAAGGCCGGTGATAACGTGAAAGGATGAGGACAAAGGCCCTCATCCAATCGTTCATCTCTAAACTATTTCCATCGACAAACGGCCTCGCCCGCGCCAAGTTATCCTCCTATGGAGACGCCATCTCCCAGGAAGCCAACCTCGCCGCGAAGCGGAGGACAACAATGACCGTGTCGACCCCGGCCCCTGCCACGGCAGGCGCGACGGATTCCCATGCCACCCGTCCCTGGCTCCAATCCTATCCCGTGCAGGTTCCCAAGACGATCGACGAGACCAGGATCGGCACGCTCAACGACATCTTCCGTCAGGCCGTCGCCGATTATCCGAACCGGGCCGCCGTCGAGAGCTTCGGCACGCGCATGACCTACGCAGTCCTGGGGCGGGAGGCCGATGCGGTCGCCTCATGGCTTCAAGGACAGGGGCTGAAGAAGGGCGACCGGGTGGCGATCATGCTGCCGAACGTCATGGCCTTTCCGGCGATCCTGTTCGGGGTGCTACTCGCCGGGGGCACGGTGGTCAACGTCAACCCGCTCTATACCCCGCGCGAGCTGACCTACCAGCTCAAGGATTCCGGGGCACGCTTCCTGTTCGTGCTCGAGAACTTCGCCGCGACAGTCGAGGAATCCCTGCCGGACCTGAATCTCGACCGGGTGGTTCTGGTCACGCCCGGCGATCTCCTCGGCCTCAAGGGAGCCATCGTCAATCTGGTCTCGCGCCATGTGAAGAAGGCGGTGAAGCCCTTCAGCCTGCCGCAGGCCGTTGCCTTCAGGACCGTCATCGTCAATGGCGCCAGGCAGAAGCCCCAGGTTGTGGCCGTATCGGCCGACGACGTCGCCTTCCTGCAATATACGGGCGGCACCACGGGCATCGCAAAGGGCGCGACCCTGCTCCACCGCAACGTGGCGGCCAACGTGCTCCAGTGCGAAGCCTGGATGCGGCCGTTCTTCGGCGACCGGGAGGACCACGTGATGGTCACCGCCCTGCCGCTCTATCACATCTTCGCCCTCACGGTCTGCGCCATGCTAATGACTCGGATCGGCGGGTGCCAGCTCCTGATTGCCAATCCGCGCGACATCCCGGGCTTCGTCAAGACCCTGCAGAAGAGCCGCATCACCCTCATGTCCGGCCTCAACACCCTCTACAACGCGCTCGCCAACGCGCCGGGCATCGAGAAGGTCGACTTCTCCCAGATGGTCTTCTCCGTCTCCGGCGGCATGGCCACCCAGGAGGCCGTGGCGAAAAAATGGAAAGCGGTGACTGGGCAGCCCATCGTCGAGGGTTACGGCCTGTCGGAGACCTCGCCGGTGGTCTGCGCCAACAGGCTCGACATCGAGGAGTTCACCGGCACCATCGGCTATCCGCTGCCCTCGACCGATGTCTCCATCCGCGCCAGCGACGGGACGGCTCTTGCGCCCGGCGAGCGAGGGGAACTCTGCGTGAAGGGACCCCAGGTCATGGCGGGCTACTGGCAGCGGCCCGACGAGACCGCGAAGGTCATGACCGAGGACGGCTGGTTCCGGACCGGCGACGTGGCGGTAATGCTGCCCGACGGTCAGATCAAGATCGTCGACCGGATGAAGGACATGGTCCTCGTGTCCGGTTTCAACGTCTATCCGAACGAAGTGGAAGACGTGATCGTCAAACATCCAGGTGTCATGGAAGCAGCCGTCATCGGCCTGCCGGACGAACATTCAGGCGAGGCGGTGGTGGCCTACGTGGTCCGCAGGGATCAGGCTCTCACCATCGAGGAGCTGCGCGAATTCTGCCGGGAGAACCTCACCGGCTACAAGGTGCCGCGCCGGATCGAATTCCGGGACACCCTTCCGAAGACCAATGTGGGCAAGGTTCTGCGCCGCGCTCTCAAGGAAGAGGTCGGGCAAGGTCGGTCTTGATCGCGACCGCGAGGCCAAAAAAAGCCGGGCACGAAGCCCGGCTAAAGTAGAGGTCCGACAAAAGTCAAAACCTTCCAGAGGGAACGGCCGACACGGCAGCGCCGGGAGGAAGAAAAGCGGTGCCGCGTTGAAATCAGCCACGGGTGATATCGACTGCTGGGCGCCTATTTGCAATGCAGCATGCCTCATAAAAGGGCTGCGCAAAGCGCATGGCTCGTGTCATCTGGCGGACAAAATTGGAGCAGCTATCGAGCTTGGCGGAGGATTCGGGTCAGAACGTCCAGCGCTGGGCCTTGGAGATCAGGAAATCGCGAAAGGCCTGAACGCGGGCAACAGAGCGCATTTCCTCGGCATAGACGAGATAACTGTCGAGTGACGGCATCTCCACGTCCCGCAGGATCTGGGTCAGGTCCGGATTGCCGACCACCGCGTAATCCGGCAGCACGGCGATGCCCGCTCCCGTCTCGACCGCCAGTTTCAGGGCCGTGATGTTGTTCACGACGTAGTGATACTGGCGCGGCTCGCGCCCCTCGCGTCCGGCTGTCGAAAGCCAGTGAACGGCCATGAGATAAGACGGTTGGTCGCCGCCGAAGGAGACGATCCGGTGCTCGTCCAGATCCTCCAGGGTCTTGGGCTCGCCGAACCGCTTCAGGTAATCGGCCGAGGCATAGACGTGGAAATGCACCGTGAAGAGGCGGCGTTGAATCAGGTCCGGCTGGGCCGGGCGACGCAGGCGGATCGCCACATCGGCCTCGCGCATGGCGAGATCCAGCTCCTCATTGGACAGGATCAGCTCGACCCGGACGTCGGGATAAAGATCCAGAAACTCGGCAATGCGCTGGGCGAGCCAGATGGAGCCGAGGCCGACGGTCGTCGTGACTTTCAATTCGCCTGAGGGCCGCTCGCTGGTCTCGACGAGACGCGCCTTCGTGGTTTCCAGCCGCATGCGCATGTCGCGCGCAGCCCGGAACAGCAGGTCGCCCTGCTCAGTCAAGATCAGGCCCCGGGCGTGGCGGTGGAAGAGGGGGGCCTTCAATTCGCGCTCGAGGGCGCTGATCTGGCGGCTGACGGCCGATTGGCTCAAACCCAGATCGTCTCCGGCTCGGGTGAAGCTGCCAGCTTCAGCGACCGTATAGAAAATCCGGATTTTATCCCAGTCCACGGCGTTCCCCTCATGCCTCGCATGCTCCTGACGCAAGGCAACTCTTATCTCTTATGAGCCGAGGGTCTGATGCAACAGGAAATCGGCCTGAGGACTAACCAGTTGTTAATAAACTTTATTCGGCAGCTTCCTGGGTGGCTTCCAGGGCGGCCAAGTAGCGCTCCGCGTCCAGGGCCGCCATGCAGCCCATGCCTGCCGAGGTGACGGCCTGCCGATAGATATCGTCCGTCACGTCGCCGGCCGCGAACACGCCGGGAATGTTGGTCTCGGTCGTGCCGGGCTTCGTCAGCAGATAACCGCCGGACTTCATGTCGAGCTGGCCGGCGAAGAGTTCCGTCGCGGGCTTGTGGCCGATCGCGATGAACACACCATCGGTCTTGAAATCCGACGCCTCGCCCGAAACGAGGTTCTTGAGCCGCACATGCGTGACGGAGGAGGGGTTTTCCGAGCCGCAGATCTCCTCGACGGCCGAGTTCCAGATCACCTCGACCTTGGGGTGCTTGAACAGGCGATCCTGCAGGATGCGCTCGGCGCGCAGGGAATCCCGGCGGTGGACCAGGGTGACCTTGGACGCAAGGTTGGCGAGGTAGAGCGCCTCCTCGACGGCCGTATTGCCGCCGCCCACCACCACGACCTCCTTGCCGCGATAGAAGAAACCGTCGCAGGTGGCACAGGCCGAGACGCCGAAGCCTTGGAACAGGCCCTCCGATGGCAGTCCCAGCCACTTGGCCTGGGCGCCGGTCGCGACGATCAGCGCGTCGCAGGTATAGGTTTCGCCAGAATCGCCCTCGAGCCGGAAGGGGCGCTGCTTCAGGTCCACCTTGGTGATGTGGTCGGAAATCATGTGGGTGCCCACATGCTCGGCCTGCATGCGCATCTGCTCCATGAGCCAGGGGCCCTGGATCACGTCGGCAAAGCCCGGGTAGTTCTCCACGTCCGTGGTGATCATGAGCTGACCGCCGGGCTGGAAACCGGAGATCATCACGGGCTCCAGCAAGGCGCGCGCCGCATAGATCGCTGCCGTATAGCCTGCCGGCCCCGAGCCGATAATGATGAGCTTGGCGTGAGAATGGGCCATCAGGGGGTCTCCAGTGATAGGGCGATGTCCGGCAGGCCGAGAGCACGGCGGTGACGCCTGAAGCCCTCGGCGATGGCCTTCGCGACCTTGGGTGTTGAATTTAGGGGTTCATAGGGCTGTCCTTCAAGACGACCCTCGAACGGATGCACAACTCCATGGGCCTTAAGGGCCTGCATGTAAACATCCAGTTTAGGATGGCCCCCCGAGGGTTCGAAGACGAGGATCGGCCGTCCCGTCACGGCGGCCTCGCCGATCATGTTGAACGAATCCGCCGTCGCGACGATGAAATCGGCCTGGGCGAGGAAATCCACATAGGGGTTCTCGTCGGTGCCGTCCCACAAGAAGCCGTTGTGCCCGGCGGCCAGACCCGTCAGCGCATCCCGCAGGGCCGGCGGCGTGCGGCGCGAAGCGGTGATCATCAGGCCAGCGCCCGTCTCAGCCACGGCCGTTAGGTGCTGGATGAAGAGGGAGACGTCGTCGTCCGTAAACCGATGATGGCGAGAGTTGCCGCCGGCCAGGACTGCGATGCGCGGACGGGGGAGATGCGCCAAGCGAGGATCGGGGTGGGTACGGGCCTCCGCGAGCTTCCCGGCCGAGATCCGATGCGGCGGGGTGAGGGTGTTGAGCACGTTGGGACCGCGCAGGCGGTCGTATTCGGGCGACCAGATGAAATCCGCCGTCTCCGGGCCTGTGCGGGGATCCTTGAGGAATACCGTGTAGGTTCGCCCACCGGTGGCTTTCTTCACGTGACGCAGGTAGGCCACAGCCCGGCGGCCCGAGGCGACGAGAAGGTCGGGGTAGGGGGGCGCGACAGGGCTGTCGGAAACCCCTGGCCGCTCACGGGGATCGATCGGCCCCCAGGGCATGAGCCAGCTGAAGGGCGGCCGCGGCTTGACTCGGCGGATCGCGGGGTTAAGGCCGAGGGCCTCCGTGACGCTCAGGGCCTGTAGCTCGTCTCCGGCCTTGCCGTCGCTCAGCACCCAGGTGATAAGACCGGTATCCTTGCGCAACATTCGATCAATGAGCCTGTGGAGTTCATGAAGTTCGTTGCGACTTAATCGCCTGTCCTTCTTGTGCAGACCCTCTACACGGTCTACTCAGCCAAGACGAGATTTTTTGACCTAATGCCGTATGGTCAGGCAAAGGCGGCTCCGCCCGTTCCCTGCCTGATCGTGCATGAGCGGAGTTACCGTGCGCGGACGCCTCGATTCCATCGACTGGGCCATTCTGAAAGAACTGCAAGCTGACGGCAGCATCACCAACGTGGAGCTCGCCCGGCGTGTCGGCCTATCGGCCCCGCCATGCCTGCGCCGTGTACGCGCGCTCGAAAGTGCCGGGATCATCAAGGCCTACCGGGCCATCCTCGACCCGAAGAACCTCGGCTTCGAGATCGTCTGCTTCGCCATGGTGCAGCTCGACATCCAGGGCAAGAAGGAGCTGCAGGAATTCGAGCAGCGGGTGAAGGAGTGGTCCATGGTCCGCGAGTGCTGGACCCTCTCGGGCGATATCGACTTCATCCTCAAATGCGTGGCTCCGAACCTCGCCTCCTTCCAGAGCTTGGTGTCCGAGCTCACCTCCCTGCCGAACGTGCGCAACGTCCGCACCGCGCTCACCCTCGACCTGATCAAGGACGAGCCGTTGGTGCCGATTGAGGACGTGGCGGAAGCCGAGGGTTGATGCGTCATCCCGGGACCACTGGACGAGAGGGGCGCCTCATACTGCGCCCGATCCCGGATTTTCGCGGCGCTTCGTCTGGGATGACATCCTTTTGAGGTTCAGATCTCCCGCCTGAGCCAGCGCACATAATGCTGGGCGATCATGACGGCGCGGCCCTGCTCGTTTGGCGTGAGCGAGCTGGTATTCACGTCGCGCACGGCCAGCATCGGATGGCTCGCCAGGACTTCGCCCCTGCGGCCCACGGCCAGGGCTTGGCCTTCCAGGGCGTCGTGCCCGCTGTTTCCCTCACCCCTGCTCCGGTATCCGGTCCCGCCGTCGGGAAACGCCGTCATCGTGACGCTCGTCAGTACCAGCACCAGGCGAGGACCGCGTGGATCGACCCGGTCGGCAAAGGAGCGTCGCAGCTCATCAAGCGCGGCCGCACCCACGAGGTCCGCGAAAGGGCCGAGGCCCTTGTCCTTCAGGGCGCTCACATCGACCGCGAAGGACGAGAATGCCTGCGGGAAGCCTTGGGCATGAGCAGGCACGACAAAACCTGCGCCGGCGAGGCCGGCACAGGCGAGAGCTTTGAGGATGTTGCGTCGGGAGAAGGGGGACATCATGGGATTTCTCATCGCTCCTGCCCCCTTTCACGATCAGGCGCCGAATTGGACGCCGACGACCTCGTAGGACTTGCCGCCGCCGGGCGTCGAGACCTCCACCGTATCGCCGATGGTCTTGCCCATCAGGGCGCGGGCGATGGGGGAGGCGACCGAGACGCGGCCCGAGCGTACATCCGCCTCGGGCTCGCCGACGATCTGATAGGTCTTCTCTTCCTCGGTGTCCTCGTCCACGAGCTTCACCGTGGCGCCGAACTTGATCCGGTCGCCGGAGAGCTTCGCGATATCGATCACTTCGGCGCGGGAAATCAGGCTTTCGAGCTCGAGGACCCGGCCTTCGTTGAGGGATTGTGCTTCCTTAGCGGCATGGTATTCGGCGTTTTCCGACAGGTCGCCAAGCGCGCGGGCTTCCGCGATCGCCTGGATGATCCGGGGGCGTTCAACCTGCTGCCGGTGCTTGAGTTCCTCCTCGAGCGCCGCAAAACCCTTGATCGTCAGAGGGACCTTGTCCATCGTTTGTCTCGTCCAAAAAGAGGTACGAGGCCGCTGTTTCCAGCGCCCTCGCATGTCAACGAAAACTTACCAGAAGCTTCGCAGTTCCAATGTGAGGCCGGATGCCTCAGGCAAAGTATTCCTGAAGCGCCCGGACTTCGAGATCGCCGCTGAGGTATGCCTTGATGCCCTCAGCCGCCGCAATCGCTCCTGCAAGAGTGGTGTAGTAAGGTATCTTATGCAAGAGGGCAGCTTGTCGTAGCGAACGGGAATCCGAGAGGGCGCCTGCTCCTTCGGTGGTATTGAAGACCAGCTGAATATCGCCGTTCTTGATGGCGTCCACCACGTGCGGACGACCTTCCAGCACCTTGTTGATCCGTGTCGCCTTGACGCCGTTTTCCTCAAGAAACTTTTGGGTTCCAGCCGTCGCCATGACCCGGAAGCCGATTTCCTCGAGCATCCGGACGGTGGGCAGGATCCGGACCTTGTCCGAGTCGCGGACCGAGACGAAGAGCGTTCCGGTCTTGGGAACCTGGCTCCCGGCGCCGAGCTGGCTCTTGGCGAAGGCTACGCCGAAGCCGCGATCGAGGCCGATCACCTCGCCGGTGGAGCGCATCTCGGGCCCAAGCAGCACGTCAACGCCCGGGAAGCGGGCGAAGGGAAAGACCGCTTCCTTGACGCCGATATGCGGCAGTTCCTTCGGGGTTAGGGCGAACTTGGCCAGAGGCTCGCCGGCCATGATACGGGCCGCGATCTTGGCGATGGGCTCGCCGATGACCTTGGCCACGAAGGGCACCGTGCGCGAGGCGCGGGGGTTCACCTCCAGCACGTAGATCACCCCGTCCTTGATGGCGTATTGCACGTTCATCAGGCCGCCCACATCGAGGCCCAGGGCCAGGGCCTTCGTCTGGCGCTCCAGCTCGGCGAGGATCTCCGGCGAGAGCGAGCGGGGCGGCAGGGAGCAGGCGGAATCGCCCGAATGGATGCCCGCCTCCTCGATATGCTCCATGATGCCGGCGATGAACACGTCCTTGCCGTCCGCAAGGCAGTCCACGTCCACCTCGATCGCGTCCGAGAGGTAGCGGTCGAAGAGCAGCGGGTTCTTGCCGAGGACCGTGTTGATCTGGCCGGTCTTGTCGTTGGGATAGCGTGCCTTGATGTCGGACGGGATCAGGCTGGGCAGGGTGCCGAGCAGGTAATCCTCGAACTGGGCCTCGTCGCGGATGATCGCCATAGCCCGGCCGCCGAGCACATAGGACGGACGAACCACGAAGGGCAGGCCGAGATCGGCCGCGATCAGGCGGGCCTGCTCCACCGAATAGGCGATGCCGTTCTTCGGCTGCTTCAGGTGCAGCTTGTCGAGGAGGCGCTTGAACCGGTCGCGGTCCTCGGCGAGGTCGATGGCGTCCGGCGAGGTGCCGAGGATCTGCACGTCCGCCTCTTCCAAGGCACGGGCGAGCTTGAGCGGGGTCTGGCCGCCGAACTGCACGATCACGCCATGGAGCGTTCCCTTCGAACGCTCGGTCTCGATGATTTCCAGCACGTCCTCCTGCGTCAGCGGCTCGAAATAGAGCCGGTCGGAGGTGTCGTAGTCGGTCGAGACCGTCTCCGGGTTGCAGTTGATCATGATGGTCTCATAGCCCGCGTCCTTGAGCGCGAAGCAGGCATGACAGCAGCAGTAATCGAACTCGATGCCCTGGCCGATCCGGTTCGGGCCGCCGCCGAGGATGATGACCTTGTTGGCGTCCGAAGGCGCAGCCTCGTCCGCGGGCTGCCCCGCAAAGGGGGCCACGTAGCTCGAATACATGTAGGCGGTGGGGGAGGCGAACTCCGCCGCGCAGGTATCGATGCGCTTGAAGACGGGTCGCACGTTCAGAGAGCGACGCGCCTCGCGCACCTCTGCTTCGGTCTTATGGACGAGAACGGCAAGACGCGCATCCGAGAAGCCCATGGCTTTCAGATGGCGGAAGGCGCCCGGCGTTTCCGGCAGGCCGTGGGCCTTCACCTTGGCTTCCAGGTCGACGATGTCCTGGAGCTGCTCGAGGAACCAGCGGTCGATCTTGCAGGATTCGTAGACCTCGTCATGGCTGATGCCGAGGCGAAGGGCCTGCGCGACCTTGAGGATCCGGTCCGGGGTCGGGGTGCCCAAAGCTGCCTTGATGGCGTTCTTGTCATCGCCCTTGCCCATGCCCTCGATCTCGATCTCGTCGAGGCCGGTGAGGCCGGTCTCCAACGAGCGCAGGGCCTTCTGGAGCGATTCCGGGAAGGAGCGTCCGATGGCCATGGCCTCGCCCACGGATTTCATGGCCGTGGTCAGTGTCGGCTCGGCGCCGGGGAACTTCTCGAAGGCGAAGCGCGGGATCTTGGTGACCACGTAGTCGATGGTCGGTTCGAAAGAGGCGGGCGTCGCGCCGCCGGTGATGTCGTTGGCAATCTCGTCGAGCGTGTAGCCGACGGCGAGCTTCGCCGCGACCTTGGCGATGGGGAAGCCAGTGGCCTTCGAGGCGAGCGCGGAGGAGCGCGACACGCGCGGGTTCATCTCGATCACGATCATGCGCCCGTTCTCCGGGTTGATCGCGAACTGCACGTTCGAGCCGCCGGTCTCGACGCCGATCTCGCGCAGCACCGCCAGAGAGGCGTCGCGCATGATCTGGTATTCCTTGTCGGTCAGCGTCAGGGCCGGGGCGACGGTGATGGAGTCGCCCGTGTGCACGCCCATCGGGTCGAAGTTCTCGATGGAGCAGATGATGATGCAGTTGTCCGCCTTGTCGCGGACGACCTCCATCTCGTACTCCTTCCATCCGAGCACGCTCTCCTCGATCAGAACCTCGTTGGTCGGGGAGGCGTCGAGGCCGCGCTCCACGATGTCGAGGAATTCCTCGCGGTTATACGCGATGCCGCCGCCGGTGCCGCCCATGGTGAAGGACGGGCGGAGGATGGCCGGCAGGCCGACCTCGGAGAGCGCGATCAGGGCCTCGCCCATGGCGTGCTCCTGGTAGCGCTTGCGGCGTTCGTTCTCGCCGGCGTCCCACTTGAGCTTATAGGCGGCGATCATCCGCTTCTTGTCGCCCGGATGCATGTCCATGGCTTCCATGCGGGCGATTTCTGCAAGATAGGCGTCCCGATCGGCCTTCTTGAGAGCCGAGGCGTTGGCGAGGCGGGATTTCGGCGTGTCGAGGCCGATCTTGGTCATGGCCTCGCGGAAGAGCTGCCGGTCCTCGGCCTTGTCGATGGCTTCCGCCGTCGCGCCGATCATTTCCACGTTGAACTTGTCGAGCACGCCCATCTTCTTGAGCGACAGGGCGCAGTTGAGCGCCGTCTGGCCGCCCATGGTGGGCAGGATCGCGTCCGGGCGCTCCTTCTCGATGATCTTGGCCACGATCTCGGGGGTGATCGGCTCCACATAGGTGGCATCCGCGAGATCGGGATCGGTCATGATCGTCGCGGGGTTCGAGTTCACTAGGACGATGCGGTAGCCTTCCTCCTTCAGGGCCTTCACGGCCTGGGTTCCCGAGTAATCGAACTCGCAGGCCTGACCGATGATGATCGGACCGGCGCCGACGATGAGAATGGAGGAGATGTCTGTCCGCTTTGGCATTGGGCCACCCAGGCGTGTCCAGCCGCGCGGCCGTAGAGCTACGGCGCTTCAAGCGCAGCCGGTATGTGATCGGATTGTAGGTTGAGAGAGGCTCTTACACGGACCTTGTGCAAATTCAAAGGCCTGAGCCATGATTTAGACAGGCAATGCCCATGCGGTACAAGCCGCAGTGTGTCTCCCTGGAGACGAACTGGGAAAGGATGGTCATGACGGAAGAGCCGCGTTGGGCGCTGATCACGGGAGCCTCCAGCGGGATCGGCGCCGAACTGGCGCGGGCTTTCGCCGGCAGGGGCTATTCCCTGGTTCTCACGGCCCGGCGGCACGAGCGCCTGGAGGCACTGAGCGCGGAGATCGGGCGGGCCCATGGCGTTCCCGTCGAGGCAATCTCCCTCGACCTCGAGGACAGGCAAGCTCCTCGGGATCTCCATGAAATGCTCCTGGAACGGGGAATCGCGGTCCATACCCTGGTCAACAACGCAGGATTCGGCCTAAGGGGATATTTCTCGTCTCTTCCGCACGAGAAGCAACTCGCCATGATCGACCTGAACGTTACGGCCCTGACCTCGCTCTGCCGCCTGATGCTGCCGAGCATGATCGAGCGCCGACGGGGAGGAATCCTGAACGTGGCCTCCATCGCGGCCTTCCAGGCCGGTCCCTACATGGCCGTCTATTACGCTACGAAGGCCTTCGTCCTGTCTCTTTCCGAGGCCCTGCACGACGAAGCCAGGCCGCATGGTGTGACCGTGACAGCGCTTTGCCCGGGGCCGACCGAGAGCGAGTTCGCTGAAACGGCGGGCCCGAAGGAAACGGGCTTCTTCAAGGGAGGCGCCATGTCCTCCGCCGAAGTCGCCTGCGCCGGGGTCGAGGGCTACGAGGCCGGGCAGGCCATCGTGATCCCTGGAGCGGGTAACCGGATCGGGGCCGTCGCGGCGAAGTTCGCTCCGCGCTCCATCTCTCGGAGGATTGCCGGCCTTCTGCAGGGAATGAGGTGACGGATGCCCGGGAAGCCGTTATCGAGAGAGCGTGACTGCATCCCACTCCCTTCATCGGCTCACCCGTCAATTCACCGCCTTCTTCGGCGTTGGCTTGGCGGCCGCCGTAGCGCATTACGGGCTCCTCATCGCTCTCGTCGAGGGCGCCGGGACGCATCCCGTGCCGGCGACGCTTGCCGGCTACGTTGCGGGAGGCCTCGTGTCCTATGCTCTCAACCGCAAGCACACTTACCAGAGCGACAGGCCCCATCGGGAGGCCACATGGCGTTTCGCTCTCGTGGCCCTCGTCGGCTTTCTCGTGACCTGGTTCCTGATGCATGCCTTCACGGTATGGCTCAAGGGTCCCTATCTTCCCTCGCAGATCATCACCACCGGCGTCGTGATGCTGTGGAGCTTCATGGCGCACAAAAAATGGACATTTGCATAGGCTCTAGGCCGACGAGGAGCTGGTTCGCCTGGTTCCAGGCTTCCAGCGCAGCCCTGGCCTGCATTCCTGCGAGTCCCGCGAATCCTTCTGCAATGCAATATGGATGCCGCAGGAGCCACGCAAAGCGGCTCCGCCGTTCATCCTACATTCGCATTGCTTGAGAAGCTTGGGGGCTTCATGTCCGACATGGCCATTGCCGAGGAGGCCTGTCTCGGACAGGGCAAGGCTCCTGCCGTTCCGCAGTCTCGCCTTGCCGTCGCCCTGATCGAACTGGCGCTTGCGGTCGGCAGCTTCGGCATCGGAACGGGCGAGTTCGCCATCATGGGCCTCCTGCCCAACGTGGCCCAGGAGTTCCACGTCACGACGCCCCAGGCCGGATATGCGATCAGCGCCTATGCGCTTGGGGTTGTCGTCGGTGCTCCCATCATCGCCGTTCTGGCCGCAAAGCTCGCCCGGCAGACGCTCCTCCTCGTCCTGATGGCCGTCTTCGCTGTCGGCAATACGGTCAGCGCCGTGGCGCCGAGCTTCGAATCCTTCGTGCTCCTGCGTTTCCTCACCGGCCTGCCGCACGGCGCTTACTTCGGCGTAGCCGCTCTCGTGGCGGCCTCCCTGGTCCCGCCGAACAAGCGGACACAGGCCGTGGCGCGGGTCATGATGGGATTGACCGTCGCGACCCTGCTCGGCACGCCCGTGGCCACCTGGTTCGGCCAGATCCTGACCTGGAGGCTCGCCTTCGGGGCCGTCGGCTTCATGGGTGCGCTGACCGTACTGCTGATCTGGCTCTTCCTGCCGAAGGACAAGGTCCAGGAGGGGGCAAGCCCGATGCGGGAACTCGGTGCCTTCAAGCGCAAGCAGGTCTGGTTCACCCTCGCCATCGGGGCCGTGGGCTTCGGCGGCCTGTTCTCGGTCTTCTCCTACATTGCCTCGACGGCGACGGAGGTCGCCCGCATGCCGGGGAGCGCCGTTCCCGTCATGATGGCCCTGTTCGGTTCCGGCATGATCGTGGGCAATCTCGTCGGCGCCTGGTTCGCCGACCGGAACCTGATGGCCACCATCGGCGGGGTGCTCGCCTGCAGCGCCGTGGTGATGACGGTGCTCTGGCTGACGGCGGAAAATCCCTACATGCTCTCGGCTTGTGTGTTCCTCGTCGGTTGCAGCGTCGCCATCGGGCCCGCCCTCCAGACCCGCCTGATGGATGTGGCCGCCGATGCGCAGACCCTGGCGGCGGCCCTCAATCACTCCGCCTTCAACATCGCCAATGCGCTCGGTGCCTGGCTCGGCGGTCTCGCGATCGCGGCCGGCTACGGCTTCGCCTCGACCGGCTGGGTCGGTGCTGCTCTGGCCGTTGCAGGGCTCGGTGTGTTCGGCCTGTCACTCATGAGCGATCAGCGCTCAGTGAGGTCGTCCACGTCGAGGGCTTGAGCGGGCCGGCCGATGAAGGTCATACGGGCCTGATTGTGCCCGAGGTTCCGCTCGGCGCGTTCGGACACGAACCCAGCCTCGTCGAGAAGGTCGATGATCTCCTCCGGGCTGTATTGAGCAAGGCCTAGCTCCTCGCGAATCTTGCGGTATTCGGAGAAGGCCGTGCGGGCGAGGCCGCCGAGTGCGGCCCTCATGAACCCGCCTTCCCACGCGAAGGAGAGCAGCGCCTTCGCGTCCGTGAGAGGGCTGAGATCGGGCGGAATGACATCGCCCAGGATCAACCTGCCGCCGGCCTTCAGCTTCTCGCGCAGGAGCTTCAGGAGTCCGCGAAACTCGTCGAGGGAGAGATACTGGACGAGTGAGTTCACCACGATGAGATTGAGCGAGGAATCGGCAAGGTCGGCAACATCGTCGGTCGCGAGAACCACGATCCCCTCGTTGCCTCGGAAACGTTCATTCAGGCGCTCGCGGACGAGCGGCGCGGCATCGCTCAGGTACAGCTTCGCGCATCTGGCCGCGACCTTGTCGGCCAGAAGCGCCTCGCCGCAGCCGTAATCCAGGACGACCGCGTCCGGGGAGGGGATGAGCCCGATGATGTCGTTGGCGATCAGGCGATAATGCAGGAGCTTGTGCCGCTCGTTCACATAGATCGGCGTGTCCTGGTTCCAGTAATCGCGCCAGTTCATCGGAAGAAGTGCCCCACGGAGTTCAAGGTGTCGCTGAAAGCGAGCTTCGACTCATGGGGCCTGTTGAGCGGTTTAGCAACCTCCCGCCGGAACTCTGGGCCGGAGGCTTAGCGGCTCCCTCAGCTCCACAGCTTCACGAGGGGCCCGTCCGCGCCATCGACCGGATCGGCATCCGGCAGGGGGACCTGGGCGATCCGCTGCTGCGAGACCGCGAGAGCATTCGGGTCGTCGCGGACGGTGTCGTAATCGGCGCCGCCCGGATAGGCGCCGACCACGGAGAAATCGTCGCTCGCGTTGATGCACGCATGGGCCACACCGGCCGGGATGACCACCACGTCGCCGGCGCTCACGGCCACGAGGTCTCCGCCCTCGCCGCCGAAGCGGACTTGGCCCGAACCCGACACGATGCCGAGCACCTCATGGGTGTTCGGGTGGTAATGGTGATAATCGTGGATGCCGTCGAGCCACGCGTTCGTCCAGCCGTTCCTGGCGAAGGTCGACTTGAAGGTCCGGACCGCGTCGTGTTCGGAGGGCGAAATCGCCCCGCGGCGCACGATCAGCGGCAGGGAGGAATTCGGCACGATGCCGTTGCTGCGGAAGACGTAGGTCTCCGTGCCGAGCGGCGCATTGTAGCCGTGCGGATCGCCGTATCCTTTCGCCTGAGCCATGCTTCTCTCCCTTAAAAAACCGGGGAGGGAACGCATGGCTATCACGAAAGATCGAGCGGGGCCGTGAAATCCTGTCTGGCCTTACATGCCGATGAACATGGCCGCGACGGCGCGGTCGATCGACAGGTAGAACATCCCGAAGGCCACGACAGCCGCGATGGCGAACTCGACGATCTGGCTCTTGAAGATGCGGAACTTGGCGAAGAGGTTCTGGCCGAAGATCGAGATCAGCCAGGCTGTCGTGAGCACCACCGGGAAGATGAAGAGATAGGACCAGGTGCTCTCGACCGGGCCCACGGCGCCGGGGTCGATCAGGGGGCGGATGTTGCGCACCCAGGGAGCGTAGAGAGCGGCGTAGAGCGACGTCAGCCAGGAGAGCGTGACGGCGATGCCGAGGTGAAACGTGAACAGGTTGTGCAGTCGGCTGAATTCGCCGGAATCGTCATCGAAATCCATTGGATGAAACCCCCAAACCAAGGTCCGGAATCATTTTGTTTTTATGGTTAATGATCGGTTACCGCGATTTGGGCGGCTGGCGCAACGGACGCGTTTGTCGCGGCGCCAGCCTTCACAAGATTGTTAGGCTCAAGCCTTCTTCTGTTCCATCAGCTGCACGAAGCGGTCGAACAGGTAATGGCTGTCCTGCGGGCCGGGAGAGGCCTCCGGGTGGTACTGCACCGAGAAGGCCGGGCGGTCGGTGAGCGAGATGCCGCAATTCGAGCCGTCGAACAGGGACACGTGGGTCTCCACGGCGTTCGAGGGCAGGGTCTCCGGGTCCACGGCGAAGCCGTGGTTCATGGAGGTGATCTCGACCTTTCCCGTGGTCTTGTCCTTCACCGGATGGTTCGCGCCGTGATGGCCCTGATGCATCTTCTTGGTCTTCGCGCCGACGGCCAGGCTCAGCATCTGGTGGCCGAGGCAGATGCCGAAGGTCGGGATCTTCTCGTCGAGCACCTTGCGGATCACCGGAACGGCGTATTCACCGGTCGCCGCCGGGTCGCCGGGACCGTTGGACAGAAACACGCCATCGGGCTTGAGCGCCAGCACGTCCTCGGCCGAGGCGGTGGCCGGGACCACCGTGACCTTGCAGCCGGCGCGGGCGAGCAGGCGCAGGATGTTGCGCTTCACCCCGTAATCGATGGCGACCACGTGATGCTTCGGGGCACCGTCCTGGTGGCCGTAGCCTTCGCCGCGCGTCCAGGTGGTCTCGTCCCAGTCGAAGCGCTGGGCGCTTGTCACGAGGGGCACGAGGTCGAGGCCGTCCATGGACGGGAGGGCGGCAGCCTTGGCCTTGAGGGCCTCGATGTCGAACTTGCCCTCGGGATCATGGGCGATGACCGCGTTCGGCATGCCCTTGTCGCGGATCAGCGCGGTGAGCGCCCGGGTGTCGATGCCCGAAAGGCCGACGATGCTGCGAGCCTTGAGCCACGCATCGAGGTCGCGGGAGGCGCGCCAGTTGGACGGTTCGGTGATGGTCGCCGCCAGTACGACGCCACGCACGCCCGAGGACGAGGCGGCGTTGACGCTCTCGATGTCTTCCTCGTTGGTGCCGACATTGCCGATATGCGGGAACGTGAAGGTGATGATCTGGCCGGCATAGGACGGGTCGGTCAGGATCTCCTGGTAGCCCGTCATCGCGGTGTTGAAGCAGACCTCGCCGGTCGCTTCGCCGACGGCGCCGATGCCGAAGCCTTCGAGAACCATTCCGTCCTGGAGCACGAGAACCGCGGTCGCGCGCGGCTCGGCCCAGCCACCCGAGGAGGACCCGGTGGTGTCTTTGTCTTGCAGCATCGTCATGATCTCTTGTAAGTCCGGGGCCAACAGGCCGTGCTTGAGCAGGCCGTGCCCGGGCCGTCCTTGAACTACCCTCGTGACTTAAGGGGCCGTTCGCGTTCCGTCAACGCTCAAGCGACCTAAAACCAAGGAGATATCCATGCTGCGCGAACGCTTTACCGCCGAGATGAAGGAAGCCATGAAGGCCGGCGACAAGGGCAGACTCGGCGCCATCCGGCTGATTCAGGCCGCTCTCAAGGACAAGGACATCGAGGCCCGCGGCAACGGCAAGGAGCCGCTCTCCGACGAGGAGATCCTGGCTCTCCTGCAGAAAATGGTGAAGCAGCGCCAGGAATCGATCACCATGTACGAGCAGGGCGGCCGCATGGAACTCGCCGATCAGGAGAAGAACGAGGTCGCGGTGATCTCCTCCTACCTGCCGCAGCAGATGGACGAGGCCGAGACCAAGGCCGCCATCGAAGCCGCCATCGCCGAGACCGGCGCCGCCTCTATGAAGGATATGGGCAAGGTCGTGGCCGCCCTTCGCGCCAAGTACGCCGGCCGCATGGATTTCGCCAAAGCCAGCGGTCTCGTGAAGGACATGCTGCCGAAGGGGTAAGTGTATCGGCCATCCTGGAGCCGCGCCGGCTTCGTCCCGGCTGACGGGGATGTGTCTCTGTCAAAGAGCCAGCACCTTGTGGCTCAGGGCTGGGAAGCCCTGAGCTGAAGGAGTCGAGGGAGGTGCGACGGGCTGCCCGGCTCGATGGTAGTGGTGGAAAACGAAGAGCCGGACGGCGCCTTCGCACGCGGTTCTTTTCAGGTGGACCAGCTGGGACGAACCCAAGGTCGACCTCCCGCGACCACAGGTGTGCGAGACCTGCGGCGGGACCGCTTCCCGCCCCACAACTGCGACGCCTCGCGAGCGCGCCCCTCGTCGGGCGGGAATACCCAACGATATAGCCGAGCTTGCAGCCGCTGTCAAGAACAAAGTGAGAACATAACGTTGCCCTGACCACCTCTGCACGTCATCACCCCCCGGACTTGATCCGGGGACCAGAGCCGGTGATCCCGATGGACTGAAATGCCGCGCCTCACAGAAGCAGGATGGCCGGGACACGCCCGGCCATGACGGCGAGGGTGTCACAACAGGAGAGAGGCGCGTATCCGCTCGTGGACGTCATCCAGATTGTGCTAAGAAAGGGATCGACCCCTCTGGGAAGTGGCAGCACGCGCAAGCATCGGTGACATATGAGCCTTGAACTCTGGTTGATCTATCTGGTCGCCGCTGTCGGCCTCTCGCTGACGCCAGGACCCAACGGGCTTTTGTCGCTGACGCACGGCGTCTGCTACGGCTTTCGGTCCACCATCTATACGGTCCTGGGCGGCGCGCTCGGGTTCTTCCTCCTCATCGCGGCGTCGCTCGCCGGCATGGGGGCTCTGCTCGCCGCCTCCGAGAAGGCCTTCACCATCGCCAAGTGGATCGGCGCCGCCTATCTCGTCTATCTCGGAATCCGCATCTGGCGCTCGCCCGCTTCGGTGCTGGACGTTGCTTCGCGGGACGAGGGTCCACGCAGGGCGAGGCCCCTGTGGATGTTCAACCAGGGTTTCCTCGTGGCGGTGTCGAACCCGAAGGCGCTGATCTTCTTCGCAGCCTTCCTGCCGCAATTCATGGTGTCGGGCGTGTCCTTTCCCGTCCAGCTCGCGATCTTCGGCGGCACCTTCGTGGTGGTGGAGATCGTCTATGAGCTGCTTCTCGCCGGCATGGCCCAGCGCATCGCACCCTGGCTCACCCGCCACGGCCGCTGGTTCAACCGCGCCGCCGGCGCAACATTCGTCGGAATCGGAGCCGCGCTGACGACCGCGAGCCGGTGAGCGCGTCCGCCGGCATCGAGGCCTTGCAGCCGTTCAGTGTTGAAATTGAACGGAAAACTGGCTCAACCGTTGTTCTTCTACAAACGTTGTGTGTTGAGCGATGGATAAACTCTTCGCCAAGTTCGCGACCACGACAGCCAGGGTGACGGGCAGTCCGGCCGCCTTCCTGCTTTGCGTGATTGTCGTGGTGGCGTGGGCGGTGTCGGGGCCCTTCTTCGATTACTCGGAGAATTGGCAGCTGGTGATCAATACGGGAACGACCATTGTGACCTTC
This sequence comes from Microvirga sp. 2MCAF35, assembly GCF_052115545.1. Classification (NCBI taxonomy): domain Bacteria; kingdom Pseudomonadati; phylum Pseudomonadota; class Alphaproteobacteria; order Hyphomicrobiales; family Methylobacteriaceae; genus Microvirga; species Microvirga sp. 2MCAF35. The sequence goes on along the minus strand of NZ_JBFRGW010000022.1, from coordinate 26,184 downwards.
CTGATGGTCTTCCTGATCCAGAACACGCAGAACCGCGATGGCGCCGCCGTTCAGACCAAGCTGGACGAACTGATCCGGACATCGAACGCGGACGATGCCTTCATGGGGATCGAGAAGCTGACCGACAAGGAGCTTGAGGGCCTCCACGAGCAATGCGAGCAGATGGCCAGGCAAACCCAGGCTGCTCTGGAGAAGACCAAGGCCGAACGCGCGAAGCGAGCGAATCGAAAAGGCTCGCACCGGCTCAGCGCGTGACGATGCTCCGGTCGAGCGGTTCGTGGAAGCATAACGTTGGCCATCACTAGCTGACGTGGCCAAGGACTTCCTGCGATTGCTTGAGGAAACCTTGACGATCTGGAAGCGATCGCCCGGCATGAGGCCGCCGAATCTGAACGGCTCAAGGGGTCGGCTCCTCGGCCAGAAGCCTCCTGAACCCCTCGTGAGTCCGCCGGAGAAAGGGGGCGTCCTCGATGTTCATGGCAGGCCCGTCGGGCCGAGCGTTCTGCCGTAATGCGGAAGACGTCCAGCCTTTCCATGCGAGTTGACAAAGGCGGGCAAATCATCGGCCCTGTGGATTGCGGGCACAGAAAAGCGTGGCCTTGGGGTTTTTAACCGAAGGGTAGGCGCACTAGTTTATGGAGCAGGTTTGGAGATCACCGCCTCGTGCGCTACCCGCCCCAAATCCTCGAAGAGATCCGCGCCCGTCTGCCGACCTCGTCGGTCGTCGGAAAGCGTGTGCGCCTGAAGAAGGCGGGGCGGGAATGGAAGGGGCTGTCGCCGTTCAACGCGGAGAAGACGCCGTCTTTCTACGTGAACGACCAGAAGCAGTTCTATCACTGCTTCTCCTCGGGAAAGCACGGGGACATCTTCACTTTCCTGATGGAGACGGAAGGGCTGTCCTTTCCCGAAGCCGTGGAGCGGCTGGCGGGGGAGGCGGGGGTGCCCCTGCCGACGCCCTCCCGCGAGGACCGGCAGGAGGAGGTCAAGCGCAAGAACCTCCACGACGTCATGGAACTGGCGGCGGAGTTCTTCGAGGCCTCGCTCCAGGGCCGCTTCGGCGGCAAGGCGCGGGACTATCTCGCCGGTCGCCAGTTGAGCCGCGAAACGCAAACCCGTTTCCGGATCGGTTACGCGCCGTCCGAGCGCTACGCGCTGCGCGACCATCTCGCCGGCAAGGGCGTGCCCGTCGACATGATGGTGGAGGCGGGCCTGGTCCATGCGGGCGAGGAGGGAAGGATTCCGGCGGACCGCTTTCGCGACCGGGTCATGTTCCCGATCTGCGACGTGCGCGGCCGGGTCATCGCCTTCGGCGGCCGGGCCATGAGCGCCGACGTGCCGGCGAAGTACCTCAACTCGCCCGATACGCCGCTCTTCAACAAGGGGCGGCTCCTCTATAACTACCATCTTGCCCGCCAGGCGGCCCATGAGAAGGGCACCGTGCTCGCCGTGGAAGGCTATGTGGACGTGATCTCCCTGAGCGTCGCGGGCTTTCCCCATGCGGTCGCGCCTCTCGGCACGGCCCTGACGGAGGACCAGCTCACCCTGCTCTGGCGCTTGGCGGAAGAGCCGATCCTCTGCTTCGACGGCGACAAGGCCGGGCAGCGGGCGGCCTACCGGGCGCTCGACGTCGCGCTGCCCAACCTGATGCCGGGCAAGTCCCTGCGCTTCGCCATTCTGCCTGAGGGGCAGGACCCGGACGATCTCGCCCGCGCCGGCGGAAGCGCCGCCGTGGAGCGGGTCCTGTCCTCGGCAAGGCCCCTGGTCGACGTGCTCTGGACCCGGGAGCTGGAGGCCGGCCCCCTCGATACGCCCGAGCGCCGGGCGGCCCTGGAGCGGCGCCTGCGCGAATCACTGGCGCTGATTCGCGACGAAACTCTCAAGAAATACTACCGGGAGGACATCGCGAGCCGCCTTTCAGCCCTGAATGCGGATTCACGGCCCAAAAGGTTCGATCGCCAGGGCGGGGGTGGCCGCCGGGATTTCGGCAAGCCCCAGCCCATGACGCCGAGCTCCCGCCTGAGCGTCTCGCCGCTGCTCGCCCGCAACCCGCTTTTCGCCGGCAGCACGGCCGAGAGTCCGCGGGAGGCGATGATCCTCTGCACCTTCCTGATCCATCCGGAACTCGTTCAGGATCATGTGGAAACCCTTGCGGATCTTGAACTTGAGGGCCGGTCCACCCAAATGGTGCGCAGTCTCCTGCTCGATGGAGCGGCGAGCGGCGAACCGGCCGATCCGGCCATCATGGCGGCCCGTCTCGAACGGGCCGGGCTGACCGGAACGGCGGAAAGATTGACGGCCCTGGTCCGTCCAGGCGACCGGTGGATGCTGGATCCGCACGCGGATCCGTTGCGGCTTGAGGACGCATTGAGGCAAGCCATCACCTTGCATCGCCGCGCACGCACGTTACATAGCGAACTTCGAGCTGCTGAGCGCGCACTCGCCGAAGAGGACAACGAGGCCAATCTCGCCTGGCTGCGAGAGGTCCAAAACCAACTGTCCTCCGTCGAGGGTGCCGAGGCCGACATGGACAATGCAGGGGCCCTCGGTCTCTGATGGCCGCATATGTCAGAGTACGGCAAGCTTAAGCGGTTGCGGCGGTTTGAGCAGGGGATGGTTAACGGTTAGTCAAGCGACTCACTGTTTATAATTGGCAATGAATTTCGGGTGGCGGAGCTCTGCAGGCTTGGCCGCCCATTCGCGCATCGCGGGTCCTGTAGGGGGGATGAGCGGGGCGCTGGAGTTGAGCAAAGCATGGCAACGAAGGCAACCGAACGGGACGAAGGCGAGACGACGGCTCCGGAGCAGCAGAGCGACGGGCCCCTGCTCGACCTGAGCGATGCCGCCGTTAAACGGATGATCAAGCTCGCGAAGAAGCGCGGGTATGTCACTTATGACGAACTGAACGAGGTTCTGCCTCCGGAGGAGTTCTCCTCGGAGCAGATCGAGGACGTGCTCGGCCAGCTGTCCGAGATGGGCATCAACGTCGTCGAGTCCGAGGAGACCGACGAGAACGCCCAGCCGGAAGCCGAAGAGGAGGAGCCCGACGGCGGCGACCTCGTCGAGGCGTCGCAGACCCGCGCCGTGGCGGTGCGGGAGACCACCACCAAGGAGCCGACCGACCGCACGGACGACCCGGTGCGCATGTACCTGCGCGAGATGGGTTCGGTGGAGCTTCTCTCCCGCGAGGGCGAAATCGCCATCGCCAAGCGCATCGAGGCCGGCCGCGAGGCCATGATCGCAGGCCTCTGCGAAAGCCCGCTCACCTTCCAGGCCATCATCATCTGGCGCGACGAGCTCGTCGAAGGCCGGGTGCTCCTGCGCGACATCATCGACCTCGAGGCCACCTATGCGGGTCCCGACGGCAAGGGTGCGCCCAAGGTGGAGGGCCTGGGCGAAGGGGAGGCCGAGGAGGAGACCGCCGAGGGCGAGGAGGGCATGACCCCGCCCGAGGGCGAGATGGACGACGACGACATGGAGAATAACGTGTCGCTCTCGGCCATGGAGGCCGAGCTGAAGCCGCGCGTTCTCGAGACCTTCGACTCGATCGCCGACAACTACAAGAAGCTGCGCCGCCTGCAGGTCGAGCATGTGGAACAGCGCATGCAGAACAAGCAGCTGACCCCGGCCCAGGAGCGCAAGTACAAGGAGCTCAAGGCGGATATCGTCACGGCGGTGAAGTCCCTGTCGCTGAACAACAACCGCATCGAGGCCCTGGTCGAGCAGCTCTACGACATCAACAAGCGCCTCATCTCCCATGAGGGCCGCCTGATGCGTCTGGCCGAGAGCCACGGCGTCGCCCGCGAGGAGTTCCTCAAGCACTACCAGGGCTGGGAACTCGATCCGAAATGGGTGCTGCGCGTCTCCAAGCTCGGCGGCAAGGGCTGGAAGGACTTCGTCGCCAAGGCGAAGGACGGCATCCACGACCTGCGCGAGAACATCCACAATCTGGCGAGCGAGACCGGCCTGGAGATCCAGGAGTTCCGCCGCATCGTCATGATGGTGCAGAAGGGCGAGCGCGAAGCCCGTCAGGCGAAGAAGGAAATGATCGAGGCCAACCTGCGCCTCGTGATCTCCATCGCCAAGAAATACACGAACCGCGGCCTGCAGTTCCTGGACCTGATCCAGGAGGGCAATATCGGCCTCATGAAGGCGGTCGACAAGTTCGAGTACCGGCGCGGCTACAAGTTCTCGACCTACGCCACCTGGTGGATCCGGCAGGCGATCACCCGCTCGATCGCCGACCAGGCCCGCACGATCCGCATCCCGGTGCACATGATCGAGACGATCAACAAGATCGTCCGCACGTCGCGCCAGATGCTGCACGAGATCGGCCGCGAGCCGACCCCGGAGGAACTGGCCGAAAAGCTCGCCATGCCGCTGGAGAAGGTGCGCAAGGTCCTCAAGATCGCCAAGGAGCCGATCTCCCTCGAAACGCCGATCGGCGACGAGGAGGATTCGCATCTCGGCGACTTCATCGAGGACAAGAACGCGATCCTGCCCATCGATGCGGCGATCCAGAGCAATCTTCGTGAGACGACGACGCGCGTTCTCGCATCGTTGACCCCGCGCGAGGAGCGCGTGCTGCGCATGCGCTTCGGCATCGGCATGAACACCGACCACACCCTCGAAGAGGTCGGCCAGCAGTTCTCCGTGACCCGCGAGCGTATCCGCCAGATCGAGGCGAAAGCCCTGCGCAAGCTGAAGCATCCCTCGCGGAGCCGGAAGCTCAGAAGCTTCCTCGACAATTAAGAGAATTGAGAAGGCGGACTTCAACACCCGCCTTTTTCATGTCAGCCGAATAACGCGAAAGCCGCGCCGCCCGCGGCAATCGCCGTAATGCTCGCGGCCGAGACGATCCAGCCGGCCTGTCCCGTTCCTAAGCTGAACGTCATTCCCGCCTTCACCACCGTGTTAACCGAAACCGCGATGCCGATGCCGAGCGCCGCCGTGACGAGCGTGATGCCGTTATTGGCGAGACGCGCGAGCGAGAGCGTGATCGCATCCACGTCAGCGATGCCGGAGAGCGCCGCCAGGATGGTGATGCCGACATCGCCGGCGGAATTGCCGATCACCTTCGCCAGCAGGCTGATCACCGCGATCAGGCCCGCGAGCTTCAGCGCCGTCCCGAGTTCGAAGGGGCTCCTCAAGCCGAGCTGAGGATGCTCCTTGCTTCCTCTGCCGTAGGTGAAGAACAGCAGTCCGGCCACCGCGATCAGGACAAGGCTCCCGGCGCCCAGGGGCCAGGCGAGCGGAACGAGCAGGGTGTTGTTCAGGACGCTCGCGATGACCAGCACGCGGGCGACCATCACTGATCCGGACAGAAGGATGCCGCCGGCGAGCAGCGGGCTCGCGGCGGGATGTTCGCGCGCCAACCGGGCGAGGGTAACGGTCGTCGCCGTCGAGGACGCCAATCCGCCCGCGAGCGCCGCGAGCGCCACGCCCGCCTGGCTCCCCATGATCTTCACCGCGACATAGCCGACGAAGGAGATGGCCGCGATGATGATGGCGAGCAGCCAGATTTCGAAGGGATTGACCGCATTCCAGGGGTCGACCGTCCGGTTCGGCAGCAAGGGCAACGCCAGGAACGTCATCGCGAGAAGAATGAGCGCGGACCTGATCTCCAGCCAGGTGATGGTGCGGACCCATTGGTGAAGCGGCCGCTTGAGCGCCAGGATGAGGGTGACCACGACACCCGTGGCGGTCGCGATTTCGAGGTTTCCGAGCACCGCATAGGCGCCGAGACAGAAGGTAAGCAGACCGGCGACGACGCCCGTGACGCTGAAATTCTCCTCCGCCTTCGCCTCCAGCCAGGAGAAGGCGCTGAACGCGAGAGCGAAGCCGAGGAAGGAGAGAGCGAGAAAGACCGTGCTGGTATAGCCCGCCAGAACGGCCGACAGGGCGCCGAGCAGGGCGACCAGCGTATAGGTCCGAAGGCCGGCGGTGCGTTCGCCCTCCGCCTCCTCGCGCTGCTGCCAGCCGCGTTCCAGGCCGATCAGCAGGCCGATGGCGAGGGCAACGGCAAGACGGAAAAGCAGAGACGTGTCGTTCATGATCTTGTTGCTCGGCCGACGCGACACCCGGTCGCTTCGGCCATCCGGTTGATTAGCATGGGCATGCTTCGGGAGACAGTCCAGCTTCTTCGGAAGCTGCCATCGACGCCTTGCACAAACCCTGCATCGCGGTACCTCTAGCAGGTCTCTCGCTTCCGAGGCCGATCATGATCGTCAGCCTGACCGTCATTCTTCTCTGCCAGCTGCTCGGCGAGATCGTCACCCGCGGGTTCGGATGGCCGCTTCCGGGGCCGGTGCTCGGAATGCTGCTCCTGCTCGTTGCCTTAAGCTTTCGCGACCGGATCAGGACGCGGATCCCGGAGTTCGGCCGAGCCCTCGACGCAACCGGGAAAGGGCTTTTGGCCCATCTCTCGCTGCTGTTCATTCCGGCGAGCGTCGGCGTGATCCAGCGGTTCGATGTTCTGGCGGAATACGGCATCGGGCTCGGCGTCGCTCTCGTCATCTCGACCTTCGTGACGCTCATCGTGACCGTCGTCGCCTTCGTGGTGGTGTCGCGCCTCACGGGCTCGTCGATGGAAGCGGCAGAGGAGGGCAAAGCCCGTGAGTGATCAGGCCTTCTCCCTCTGGGTCTATCTCTCGCAGACACCGCTGCTCTGGCTCGTGGTGACGCTCGGTGCCTACGTGATCGCGGACCGCATCTCGCAGGCCTTCAGGCGCCATCCTTTGTGCAATCCGGTACTGATCGCCGTAGCGGCCGTCGCCCTCGTGCTGTGGGTCACGGGTACGTCGTATCCGGTCTATTTCGAAGGCGCGAAGTTCGTTCACTTCCTGCTCGGTCCCGCGACCGTCGCGCTCGCCATTCCGCTCTACGAAAACAGGTCCATCGTACTGCGCTCCATCGTGCCGATGATGGTGGCGCTCGTTGTGGGATCCGTCGCGGCCATCGTGTCGGCCGTGACCGTCGCGCAGCTCTTCGGCATTCCCAATCCCGTTCTCATCTCGCTGGCGCCGAAATCCGTCACCGCTCCCGTGGGCATGGGGATCACGGAGGCCTTAGGCGGCGATCCGGCCCTGACCGCCATCCTGATCATGCTGACCGGCGTTGCGGGCTCCATCATGGTGACGCCGCTGATGAACGCGTTGCGTATGAAGGATTGGCGCGCCCGCGGCTTCGCGGTGGGGCTCGCCTCGCACGGCATCGGCACCGCGCGCGCCTTCCAGGTCCATTCGCTCGCCGGCACCTTCGCGGGCATCGCCATGGCGCTCAATGCGCTTGTGACGGCCCTGCTTCTGCCGCTGGTGCTGAAGCTGCTGCTGGAATAGTCTCCATGACGAGAGACACGACCGGGCGAGAATGGGCATGAAGAAAGCGACGGCAGAAGCGGTGAAAGCACAAGGCACATCGGACGAGGGTCTTGAAGGCGAGGCGCCCTCCCGGCTGATCGACGCGAAGATCGAGGAGCTGCGCGATTGGCGGGGCGAGACGCTCGCTCGGGTTCGCGCGCTCATCAAGCAGGCCGATCCGGACGTGATCGAGGAAGTGAAGTGGCGCGGCGTTCCGGTATGGTCGCATGGCGGAATCATCTGTACCGGCGAGACCTACAAGACCGTCGTGAAGATGACCTTCGCCAAGGGCGCCTCGTTGAAGGATCCGTCACGCCTCTTTAACTCCAGCCTCGACGGCAACACGAGGCGCGCCATCGACATCCATGAGGGCGACGGCATCGATGAGGAAGCGCTGAAGGCGCTCATTCGCGCGGCCGTGGCATTGAACATGTCGAAGAAGCCGGCGGCTCGTTCCGCGCGGCCGCAGAAGGCAGACTCGTAAGCCTCCGACAGCCTCGGAGAATAGTCCGACACGCACGGCCAGCCGCTCTCACGTCATCACCGGCCTGGTGCCGGTGATCCCGATTGATCGCGGCGCCGGCGCTTTTCCAATCGGGATGGCCGGGACAAGCCCGGCCATGACGGAGATGTATTTATCGGACAGCCTCTCCGATCGACGAGAGACCAATGAGGCTCCCTGTCAGAACAGGAAGTCGGAGGCTCCGATCAGCGCATGCTTCACATTGAGCAGCGTGATCGACTGGCCGTGGGTCTTGATGATCACGTCGTCCACCCTGCCGTCGCTGTCCGCATTGAACGCGCGGATGCTGAGATCCTTGAAGCTCAGGCCCGTGCCGCTCAGGTCGATGAAATCGATACCGTCCCTGAAATCGGTGATCTTGTCCGCCCCCCACTTGCCGTGGAACCGGAAGCTGTCCGCGCCCGCGCCGCCTTTCAGGGTGTCATTCCCGCTTCCGCCGGTCAGGGTGTCGTTGCCGCTGCTGCCGGAAAGAGTATCGTTCCCGCTGTCTCCGAAGAGCCGGTCGTCTCCGCCATTGCCGCTGAGCGCATCGTTCCCGGCTCCGCCATAGAGCTTGTCGCTGCCCCCATTGCCGTGGACCTTGTCGTTGCCGCCCAAGGCTTTGATCGTGTCGTCTGCGGATGTTCCCTTCAGGGTGTTGCTGCCCGCGTTGCCCTTCATCATGGTCGATACGGCCGGGGCTCCCTGTGCCGGGTTGATCAGGTCGAGTTTCACGTTCGAGGAGCCGATGGCCACCTGCTTGGTCACGGGGGCATAGCCGCCGCCCGAGAAGGTGACCGAATAGGTGCCCGCCGCAAGCGCCAGGCTGTAGCCGCCGGCGCTTTGCGTCGTCGTGCTGTATTGGGCGCCGGTCGCGCTGACGGCGGTCACGGTCAGTCCGCCGAGACCTTCGCCGATATCGTAGAAACGGTCGCCGTCCTTGTCGGCCATGCCGACGCCGGTGAGGAACACCGCCGTGCCCGACTTGGCGAAGTTCTCCGTGACGAAGGCGCCGTCCCAGCTCTGGTAGGGGCCGGTGTCGAAGCCGATGCCGACTTCGCTCAAGGTCCCGTTGAGGATGTTGGCCTTGTGGCCGGGGCTGTTCATCAGGTTCGTGTGCAGGAGTTCGACCTCGTCCTGGAGGCCCTCCGGCGCCCGCGTGCTGACCCAGGCGATGTTCTCCGCCGAGGCCCAGGTGCCGGAGAAGGCATAACCGGCCTGGGTCATCCGCTCGGTCGGCGTCGAGCCGCCCGATCCCGTATGCGAGAACGTGTCCGTCGCGATCATCCAGCTGCTGTGCGAATCGGCCGAGTCGTTCAGGCTGGCGTTGAAGGCAAGCGGCTGAGCACCGGTCGCGGCGCGCTCGCGATTGAGCAATTCGAGCATGAGCTGCTCATAAGCCGTGGCTTGCGACATGAAATACCCCTTGGTTTTTATGATTTTCCCGCTTCCGGGTTAAAGTCCTGAATCGGGTTTAAAAGCCAAATAGGAAAAAGTTGTGACCTTGAATGCAATGTTGCGCTTGATCGCGATGCGGATTCTCGAAACATGCAGGAGGGAGCCCGCCCTACCTGCGCCGTAACCCAGCCCTGCAGGATGAGAGGGAGATCAGGAACCTATTCTGGTTTATAGCGAAAGCTGGAAATGCCTTACGGCCAGGCTTGTCTGCAAGCGTGGCAGGATCACGAAGAACAACGATGACCAAACAAACGCCAGCCATGTCCCTTTCGGCACGTTCCCTCTCGCCGGAAAGGATTGCGGTCCCGATCCTCGCCGCCATCAGCGTGTCGCATCTGCTGAACGACCTCATCCAGTCGCTGCTGCCGGCGATCTACCCGATCCTCAAACGGGATTTTCACCTCGATTTCGGACAGATCGGGTTTCTGACGCTCACCTTCCAACTCACCGCTTCGCTACTCCAGCCCATGATCGGCACGTTCACGGACCGCAAGCCGCAGCCGTTCTCCCTGGTCGTCGGCATGGGTTTCACCCTCATCGGCCTCCTGACGCTCTCTCGGGCAGGTTCCTATCCGGTCCTGCTCCTGGCGGCCGCCCTCATCGGCATGGGGTCGTCGGTCTTCCACCCGGAATCCTCCCGCGTGGCGCGCTTGGCCTCGGGCGGGCGGCACGGCTTGGCCCAGTCCGTGTTCCAGGTCGGCGGCAATGCCGGAAGCGCGCTGGGGCCGCTGCTTGCGGCCTTCATCGTCGTCCCGTTCGGACAGCCGAGCATCGCCTGGTTTTCCGCCGTGGCCTTGCTGGCAATGCTGATCCTCTTCGTGGTGGGGCGCTGGTATCAGGCGAAACTCGCGGATCTGCGCGCCAAGCCGCGCGCGGTTGAGACGGGATCGGTGTTTTCGAAACGCCGCATCGTGATCTCCCTTGCGATCCTGGTGCTGCTGATCTTCTCGAAGGACTTTTACGTCGCGAGCTTCACCAACTATTTCACGTTTTACCTGATCTCCAAGTTCCAGCTTCCTGTGCAGGACGCGCAGATCCACCTCTTCATCTTCCTCGGATCGCTCGCCGTCGGCACGTTGCTCGGCGGTCCTCTCGGCGACAGGGTTGGCCGGCGCTATGTGATCTGGTTCTCGATCCTCGGCGTTCTGCCCTTCACGCTCATGCTGCCCTTCGCCAATCTGTTTTGGACAACGGTGCTGAGCATGATCATCGGCGTGGTTCTGGCCTCCGCTTTCTCGTCCATCGTCGTCTACGCCATCGAACTCGTGCCGGGCCGCGTCGGCATGATCTCCGGCTTCTTCTTCGGCTTCTCGTTCGGCATGGCAGGGATCGGCGCCGCAGCGCTCGGACATCTCGCCGACGTCACGAGCATCGCGACGGTTTACACATTCTGCTCGTTCCTGCCGGCTTTGGGACTTCTCGCGTATTTCCTCCCGAAGATCGAGAGGAAGCACGCGTAAGCTCCGGCTGTCAAAGTAAGGCCGCCCTCGCGGCGTCCTCCAGGGCCTTCATCGCCATGCGATACGGGCCTGGGCCATGGCTGATGCGCGCGACGCCGAGTTCCGCGAGCCGGGCAGCCGAAGGAGTCTTCGCGTTGGCCATGATGTTCACCGGCAGGGACGAACGTTCCACGACGCGGGCGATCAGCGATTCATCGATCAGACCCGGCACGAAGAACCCGTCCGCACCGACATCGGCATAGGCGCGGCCCCGTTCCACAGCGCCGGCGACGAGGCTCTCGTGCTCATCCGCGGGCGCGATCAGGAACACGTCCGTCCGCGCATTCAGAAAAGCCGGGACACCGAGCCCGTCCGCCGCCTCCCGGACGGCCCTGAGACGCGCGGCCTGTTCCGACGCTTCGCGCAGCGGGCTTGTTTCCCGAACGCCGTCCTCGATGTTGAAGCCGATGGCGCCGGCCTGCACCGTGCGGGCGATGGTTGCCCCGACCTCTTCGGGAGTGGCCCCGTAGCCGCTTTCCAGATCGATAGTCACAGGCAGATCCGTCGCCGCCACGATGCGCTCCAGATTGGAGAGGGCGAGGTCGAACGGCATGAATTCGCCATCCTCGAAACCATGGGCGGCCGCGACCGACCAGCTGCCGGTGGCGAGAGCCTTCGCGCCGCTCGCCGCAACCGCTTTGGCGCTGCCCGCATCCCAGACATTGAACAGATTGATCGGGCGGCCGGAAACGTGGAGAGCCTTGAACGCCCCGGCCTTCGTGACTTGATCCGTCATGTGTTTCACCCCTTGGGTAGCGTTGTTGCGACGCGTCGCTCGTGTTCGAGCAGCCATTGCTTGCGCCAGATCTTGCCGCCGTAGCCGGTCAATGATCCATCGGCACCGATCACGCGATGGCAGGGCACGATGATCGCCACCTGATTGGCGCCGTTCGCCCGCGCCACGGCACGGGGCGCATCGGGTCGGCCGATGAGATGCGCGATCTCGCCGTAGCTGCGCGTGGCACCAGCCGGGATCCGGCGCAGGGCATCCCACACCGTCGTCTCGAATGGCGTTCCCTTCTGAACGATAGGAACATCGAAGGAGACGGAACGGCCGGCAAAATACTGCTCCACTTGGTGGGAGAGCGTGTCGAGCATCGGATGTTGCCCGAAGCAGATCGGACCGACGCGCTTGCGCAGGCGCTCAATCTCGGCCGGAAGCGCCTTGCGCTCAGCAAATTCGAGCAGGTGGACGCCCGTGTCGTCCACGACCGCGAGCATCGCCCCGATGGGCGTGTCGAGCCATTGCGCCGTCAGGATCTGACGCGCCGGCGTGCGGATCGGCGCATCGCCGATGAGCCTGCCGATGGCGTCGCGAAAACCGCTGCCGGATTCATAGCCGGCGTCGAGCTGGGCATCCATCACGGAGCCTCCCTGCTGCAAAGTGTTCACTGCAAGCCCTAAGCGCTGCGAGCGCGCATATTGCGCGAAGGTGACGCCGTACTCACGCTGGAAGGCGCGGCGCACGGTGGAGGGATCGTAGCCGAGAGCGCGTAAATCCTCGGCGCTCCAACGCCGTTCCGGCTCGGCCCTGATCCTGTCCCTCAAGGTTTCGAAGACGCCGCTCGTCGGCCGCCTGCTGTCGAGGGGTTTGCAGCGGAGGCAGGGGCGAAAGCCCGCATCCTGCGCGGCGTCCTTGCAGGAGAAGAACACCACGTTGCGGCGCTTCGGCTTGCGGGCCGGGCAGGTCAGGCGGCAGAAGATGCCTGTCGTCTTCACACCCACATAGGCGAAACCCTCGTAGGAAGGATCGCGGGCGATCAGGGCGGCAAAGAGAGTGTCGTCATCGCGGAGCATTGGCATGACCCTGTTTTAGCGCAGCCGCCGGGCTCATGTCGCCGGAAATGAGGCGTGTATTTTCGTTTGCCGTTCAGCGCGCCTGGGCGACGTCCACGCTCAGGCGCATGTCCGGATGGATCCCGCAGATCACATCGTAATGGCCCGGGCTGTCGAACCCGATGGTGACCGTGTCGCCGGGGTTCTGGGCGTCCGAGTTGAAGCTCTTGCCCGGCCCGTCCAGGCGCACGTTGTGGACACGGGTGTCGTCGTTGACGATGCGCAGGGCTTCGCCCAGCTTCAGGATGATCGTGCCCGGCGTGAAGCGCTTGTCCTTCTGGCTGACGGTCGATGCGGGGACAGCTTCAGCCGTTGCACCCCAGGACATAGCTTTCGTGGGAAGGCTTGCGGGGCGGGGAGGGTCGTCGCTGGACAGGGTGTCGAGGAAGGCGACGAGTTGCGCGCGCTCTTCGTTGTCAAGTTCGATCCGGCGCGGCAGGTCGGCCGAAAGAGTGGGGCGCTCCACCACGTGCTCCGCATAATGCGCGACCACATCGTCGAACGTGGCGAGGGAGCCGTCATGCATGTAGGGCGCGGACCAGACCCGCTCGCGCAGGCTCGGCGTCTTGAAGGCGTGGTTCGCGGCGCTGACGCCGAGGATGGGGCCGCGCCCCTTGTCCTCGCTCGGCAGGCCGATGTCGTGGAAGGCTTCATCGGTGAACCGCCAGCCCTGGTGGCAGGCTACGCAGCCGGCCTTGCCGACGAAGAGCGAGAAACCCGCAAGCTCATCCGGTTCCAGAGCCTTGTCGTCGCCCTTGACCCATCGGTCGAAGCGGGTTTCCGGCGAGACGAGCGTCCGCTGAAAGGCCGCGAGCGCCTTTGCCAGGTTGGCCTGAGTCACGGCCGGATCGTCCGGAAAGGCGAAGGCGAACGCCTTGCGCATCTGCGGATCGGAATCGAGCGCCCGCAGGGCCGTCTGCAGGTTGCCGGCCATCTCGCGCTCGTTTTCGATCGGCCCCATGGCCTGGTCTTCCAGGCTCGATGCCCGGCCGTCCCAGAAGAAGGAGAGGCCCCAGGCGAGATTCCACAGGGGAGGCGTGCGCCGGTCGAGAGGCTGTCCGTCATGGCCCACATGGCGGTCGATCCCGTCGGAAAAGGAAAGATCCGCCTGATGGCAGCTCGAGCACGCCATGTCGCCGGATCCCGACAGGCGGGTGTCCTCGAAAAGCTTCGCGCCGAGCGCGATCTTTTCCGGGGTGGCCGAGTTCTCCGCAGGCGTCGGAGCATGGTTCGGACGTGCAAAAGCCTGCCTCCAATGCCCGACGTCGAGCGGAGCGGGCTTGTCGGCCGCTCCGCCCAGCACGCTTGCAAGCACGAGGCCCGCAAGCGCCCGACCGATTCTTGCGAGGGCCTCGCGCGGCATGAGATCAGTGGAAGTTGCTGAGCTGCAGCTCGAACTTCGCGACGGCGCTCAGGAACTGTCCGGAATCCTTCACCGCCTGCTTCGGCGGCGTCACGGCCGGGAAGGTCGCCTTCAGGTCGTCGAGGCTCGCCTGCAAGGCCTTGACCGCGTCGGCGCTCTTGGCGGAAGCGGCCGGCATGACCGTTCCGACAAGGCGATCCACCTCGAACACGAAGCCGCGCGCATCCTGGTACTCGACCACGTTGGCGATACGGCCCTTCTCGACGGCTTCCTCGTATTCGTCGGCGGCCTGCTGCAGCACTTCGAGGGCCGTTTCGAGCACGAAGTAAGTGCCGTCCGCTTCCTTGGCCTTCACGGCCGTCTCGGCCGCGGCGAGGCGCTCGTCGAGCGCGGCGCGGGCGCGAGTGTAAGCTTCCTTGTTCTTGGCCTTCACGGTCTGCGACAGGGACTTCAGGGCAACCTGGAACGGCGCGATGTTGAGGCTCTTCAGCTGGTCGCGGATGCTGCCGTAGATCTCTTCCTCCGGATGCAGGAAGTGGGGCAGGGCGTCGGCCCAGCGGCCGGCCTCGATCAGCTCCGCGCCGACGGTGAGGTGGCCGCGAATCATCTCGATGCCGCGATAGACATGGAGGGGCGCCGGCAGCGGCGTTGCGCGGGCTCCACCCTCGTCGCCCTCGCCGCCGGCCGTGGCCGCAGGAGCGGCATGGCCCTGATGCTGGGCGAGCTGAAGCAGGGGCTGGCCGGCCTTGACCTCGATTCCGGCCTGCGGCTGAGCAGGCAGAGCCGTCGCATGCGCGGCGACCGGCGCGACAACAAGGGCGGCGGAGCTCAGGCCCGCCCAGAACTTCCGTTTCTTCATGGGTCCCCCCTCGGCACGCAAGCTGCCGCGCGGTAGTTTAGAAAAGTTAAAAACTGTGTGTCTTTACAAGAGGTTAGCTACATAATATGGCGAGGTCTGGCAAGCCCGAAGGTCCTCTCCCATGCTGATCACGATTGCGGACGTCCTCTCCCCGGCCGATCTCGAAGAGGTCCGGGCGATGCTGGGCTCCATGCGCTTCGAGGACGGTCGCGCGACGGCGGGGTGGAGCGCCCGGCTGGTCAAGGACAACGAGCAGGCTCGTGAGGGCGCGGCTCTCACCCTGCTCCGGGAGAAGGTGTCGACGGCCATTCTGGGCAACGAGGTCTTCAGCCTCGCAGTGCGGCCTAAGACCCTTACGCCGCTGACCTTCGCTCGTTACGGCGCAGGCAGGGAATATGGCTCTCACGTGGACAATCCGCTGATGAACGGCATCCGCACGGACGTGTCCTTCACGCTCTTCCTTGCCGATCCGGATACTTACGACGGCGGGGAGCTCGTGATCGAGTCCGTGTCCGGCGAGGAGGACGTGAAGCTCCCGGCCGGGCATCTGGTAGCCTACGATTCGACGAGCCTGCACCGGGTCGCTCCCGTCACGCGGGGAGAGCGGACGGTCGCGGTCGGCTGGGCGCAGAGCTATGTGCGCGACAGCGCCCGGCGCGAGCTTCTGTTCGACCTCGAGACCGCCAAGCGCAACCTGTTCACGCGGTCGGGCAAGACTCCGGAGTTCGACCTGCTGGCGAAGAGCAGCGCCAATCTGTTCCGCATGTGGGCGGAGGTTTAGATGACATAACTCTCCGCGAACACGTGGCAGAAGTGCCCACCGCCGGAGGTCCGATGATCTTGAATGATGGCGACGCGCGTCATGCCTGCGTCCGCATTCCAAGAATCTTCGGGCGAACTCAATGCGCGATCAGCAGAGGGCTTGTCGCGGTATGGAGGAGATCCCGCGTCGCGCCTCCGAAAACCTGCTCTCTCATTCGAGCGTGACCGTATCCGCCCATGACGACGAGATCAGCCGACAGGCGGCTTGCCTCATCCAGGATGACGCCGCCGATGCTGCGGTTTCCGCTTTCGACCGAGACGATTTCCGCGACCACACCATGGCGTGCGAGATGGAGTTCCACCTCGTTCCACGTTTCAGTATCCTCCGGAGGGTCAACGACGAGAACGATCGTGCGTGCCGCCTGCTCGATAAAGTCCAATCCCTCGCGCAGGGCACGGGCGGCCTCGCGGCTGCCGTTCCAGGCCACCAGCACGGTCCGGATCGGCCCTTGCCGATGGCGTCCGGGCGGCACGAGCAGGAGTGCCCGTCCACTGCCGAAGAGCACCGCTTCGGCGAGATCCGACCAATCGATCTTGTCGAGTTCGCGGTGAGGCCGTGTGGCGATGAAGAGGTCGGCACAACGCGCCAGTTCCGCGACCTCGGCGGACAGGACACCATAAGTCCCCTCGAGGCGACGGAACCCGTTCGGCGCCTGAAGGCTGGCCAGCCGCTCCGTCAGACGCTTCTCGGTCACGTCGCCGTCCCGCCGGGCGCGCTCGTCGAGTTCCGCGAGGACCTGTATGGCGGCCGCGCCCCCATCCATCGGAATGGGAGCGGTGATGTCCGACAGCAGGTTGGTGAAAATGCCGATCAGATGGGCCTGGCCTGCCGCCGCGATCGCCTGCCCATACTCCAACCGGATCTCGTCCTCGGCGCTCCCGTCGAGATGAACCATAATGTCCTTGGTCATCGCATCGCTCCTCCATCGGCTCGGACACGGCTGATGCCGGAGCCGTTGATGACTATCATGGGATCAACATCGGGACCTTGCTTTGATCTGGAGCAATCTGTCCAAGGCAGGCGGCATCGTGGCCGTGGGTCATGGCGGGATCGCCACCTTCAGCATGTGCTTTCATGATAGCACAGGGCAGTGCCGGGTCCGCTCCCGTGGCCGGATGGTGCCTCGATCATGCGCGAGCCGTCTTGGAAGATGAGCTGTTTGTACGGGTGGCGATCCCTGCAAGGTCGGCGGCGCGCCTTTTATTGTCACGCAAGATCCCAGGTCGGCGACGCCGTTCCGACATCGGTTGCAGGCTTGAAGGCGCCGGTCGACGGCCGGAGCCTTCAAGCCTGAACGTTGCACGTGCCGACCTGTTCACATGCTGTGATGGGTCGTGCGGTGGTGCTTCTTGGTGGTATGATGCTTGCTGACGCTGCCGGTGGTCATGCCGAGCTGCTTCTGCTGAAGCAGCATCGAGCGCTCACGGTCCCGCCTGGCCGTGTCCCGGTAAGTCGACGGATTCGTCGTCTGGGATCCGCTTCCGCCCGGAACCGGTGGCGGAGGATTCTGAGCCATGGCGGTGGCAGCACCAAGAGCGATGGCGGCGACGGTGACAGTACCCAACAATATACGACGCATGGGGATCTCCTTGCGATCAGATGCCCCTGGAGTGATGCTTATTGGTCAAAATCCAACGCGACGTATTCCGGAAGGTTGCGGCCAAGATGCAAGATGCGGGACAGAACCCGGCAGGCCATTGAACGCCTGCTATTGAGCCGCCTTGCGTCTTGAAGGAAGTGGTGGGCCCGGCAGGACTCGAACCTGCAACCAGACCGTTATGAGCGGCCGGCTCTAACCATTGAGCTACAGGCCCTTCCGAGGAAGGCAAGGGATCGTCCGAGGGGAAGCCCGTCGCCACCCCTTGTCGTGGCGGCAGGCCATGCCCTTGCCATGAGCGGAACTCAGGTGAGAGGGCGCTCCGGAAGAGACCGGAGATGATTCATGTTCCTGTAATACATCTCACGGTCCGTCAAGCCGGTTTTATCCTGCGGCTCTGCCCGGCGGTCACACTATCCCGGCGCCGGGATGGATCTGTCCCCTTGACGCCGGCGGGGATCCTCCATCTGTCTGCTTTCCCGGCTGGGTCGAGCCATTCCCATGCGGGGGGCGGGACGACGGGTGGAGGATGAGATGGGTTTGCTGATCGACGGGGTCTGGCACGACCAATGGTACGACACCAAGGGCACCGGCGGGCGCTTCGTCCGCAAACCGTCGGTCTTCCGCAACTGGGTCACCGCCGACGGCTCGCCCGGTCCGACGGGGGAGGGCGGGTTCAAGGCGGAGCCGGGGCGCTATCATCTCTATGTGTCGCTCGCCTGTCCCTGGGCGCATCGCACCCTGATCATGCACAAGCTGAAAGGCCTGGAGGGGATGATCGACATCTCCGTCGTGCACTGGCGCATGCTCGAGCATGGCTGGACCTTCGAGGACGGGCCGGACGTCGTTCCCGACCCCATCAACCAGGCGCAATACCTCTATCAGGTCTACACGGCGGCGGTGCCCGACTATACCGGCCGCGTGACGGTTCCCGTCCTCTGGGACAAGGCGACGGGCACCATCGTGAACAACGAATCCGCCGAGATCATCCGCATGATGAACTCGGCCTTCGACGGCTTGGGGGCCAAGCCGGGCGATTACTGGCCCGACGACCTGCGCACCGAGATCGATACCCTGAACGGGCGCATCTACGACACAGTCAACAACGGGGTCTACAAAGCCGGTTTCGCGACGACGCAGCAGGCCTATGAAGAGGCGGTCCGTCCGCTTTTCGAAACGCTCGACGTCGTCGACGAGCGCCTGTCCTCCCGCCGCTATCTCTGCGACGACAGGCTGACCGAGGCCGACATTCGGCTCTTCACCACATTGGTGCGCTTCGATCCTGTCTATGTCGGCCATTTCAAATGCAACCTGCGCCGCATCGGGGATTACCCGAATCTCTCGGGCTATCTACGCGACATCTACCAGACGGGTGGCATCGCCGAGACCGTGAACATGACGCACATCAAAGGGCATTATTACGAGAGCCACAGGACCATCAATCCCACGGGAATCGTGCCGCTCGGTCCGATCCTGAATCTCGATACGCCGCATGGGCGCGATGCTTTTCAGGGCTTGTAAACCTCGATCGCCTCCGCGAAGCCTTCGACTTCGTGAGCGCCGAGCGGTGTGGGGTTGCCCCAGAGATGCTCGACGAAGGGTTTTGACATGAGCAGCGGTTCGCCCAGTCTCTTGTTCAACTCCGCGATGCGGCTGGCGAGGTTCACGTCGCGCCCGATCACCGTGAAGTCGAGGCGCTGGCCGGAGCCCACATTGCCGTAGGCCGCATCGCCATGATGAAGGGCCAGGCCGGCATTGATCGGCACCGGAAAGCGGCCCTCGTTGTTGGCCGCCTCGATGCGCCGAAGCGCCTTGGTTGCCGCCGTGAGCGCAGATTGCGCGGCGCCGCCCGTGTCGTCGCCCTTGTCGCGCACGATGGCGAGAAGCCCATCGCCCAGATATTTCAGCACCTCGCCGCCCTCGTCCTCGATGGGCGGCACGAGGCAGTCGAAGTAATTGTTCAACAATTCGACCGCGCTTTCCGGGCTCAGGGTCGACGAGATATGCGTGTAGTCGCGCATGTCGGCGAACAGGATAGCCGAACGGATCCGCGTCACCTGTCCGCGCTGAATCGCGCCGGAGAGGATCGCCTTGTGCGGGTCGTCGCCCACATAGATGCGCAGGACCTCATCGAGC
Organism: Microvirga sp. 2MCAF35; assembly: GCF_052115545.1. Lineage (NCBI taxonomy): Bacteria > Pseudomonadati > Pseudomonadota > Alphaproteobacteria > Hyphomicrobiales > Methylobacteriaceae > Microvirga > Microvirga sp. 2MCAF35. The sequence continues at coordinate 6,756 of NZ_JBFRGW010000022.1, read as the reverse complement.
CGGTTGCTCGTCGCGCGCAGCTCGGTCACGAGGGAAAAGGACGGGATCACCATGCGCAGGATCGTCAGCTCGCGCGTGCCGAAACCCTGCGGCGCTCGCGTCGCGAAGGAGATCGCGTTCTCGGCCCCGCTGGTGAAGCGGATCGGAATGGTGACGTAGTGGCGGTAGCCCGCTTCCTTCAGCTCCGGGATGATCGGGAAGAGATCGTCGGGGGTCGTCGCGAGATCGAGGACGAGCCACTCCCCTGTGCGGTTCACATGGGCGAAGGGGCTCGTCTGGTAGACGGTCTCCCGGCGGTCCCCGTGCGGCAGGTAGCGCACCACGGTCCCTTCTTCCCGGGTCCAGAACCGCCCGATCCCGGCATATTCCGAATGCAGCGTCTCGATGGCGGACACCGCCCGGTCGACGGGCAGGCCGAGCTCAATCAGGCGGTTGAGGAAGCCCGACAGAACCTCGTTCGAATCCTCCATCTGGCCCGCCACCGTGATCAGCCAGTCCCGCAGGGCGATGACCCGCGCGAGGCTTTCCGCGTCGAGGCTTCGAGCCATGGTCAGGAGATCGTCCGAGGAGCCCGGCAGGAGGGAGGATGACATCATAAGGCCAAGGTGTGTTGCCCGGGTGGATCCTTCAACCCACGAGGAATCTTTCCAGATGGAAAGCTGGTATGCCTTTTGCGAAAGGGCAATGGCTTTGACAGAGGCCGGCAGCCGGAATAGAGCCAAGCCATGCCAAGCATCGATACGCTTTTCGTCACCAAAGTCTACCGCGCCGAGATGACGGGCGCCAAGGCCGAACTCCGCAATGTGGAGCTGGAGGCAGCCTGCCTGTCCATTGCCGAGGACGACGAGGCCGGCCAGCGCTGGTGCGCCAAGCATGGCTATCCGGGCTACACGTCCTATGCCTCCCTGAACGACCTGCCCTGGCGGGTGCCGGTGTTCGGCGAGCTTCTGAAGGAGCTCGACAAGCATGTGGCGAGCTTCGCCAAGGAGCTGGAATTCGACCTTCAGGGCCGCAAGCTCGTGCTCGACAGCCTGTGGATCAACATTCTCCCGCCGGGCGGCATCCACACGTCCCACATTCACCCGCATTCGGTGATCAGCGGCACCTATTACGTGACGATCCCGGAGGGCGCGAGCGCGCTCAAGCTCGAGGACCCGCGCCTCGGCTTCATGATGGCCGCTCCTCCGCGCAAGGCCAAGGCCCGCCAAGAGAACCGGCAATTCGCCTATATGAAGCCCGTCCCCGGCACGGTACTGCTCTGGGAAAGCTGGCTGCGCCACGAGGTCCCCCTGAACGAGGCCGAAAGCGAGCGCATCAGCGTCAGCTTCAACTACTCCTGGCAGTAGGACCCGGCGGGAGACATCTAACCTCTTTCGTGGGGAGCATGCTTGGACGCCAAGCTCCTTTCGTCAGTAGGAGAGAAACAGGGGGACCGGGGCGTTCTTGAGCAGTGACTGGGTCGTGCCGCCGAGCATCATCTCGCGCAGGCGTGAATGGACGTAGGCGCCCATCACGATCATGTCGGCACGGGTGAGATGCGCATGGTTGCGCAAGGTCTCGGCCACGTCTCCATTCACGGCCGGAAGGGACAGGACGCTGACGGCCACGCCGTGGCGGGCGAGGTGTGGAGCAATCTCCGCGCCCGGCACCGTGTGCCCCAGGTCCTTCTCCCCGGTGACGCTGATCAGTTCGACCTGTGAGGCGGCCCGCAGGAACGGCATGGCATCGTTGAGGGCGCGCGCCGCCTTGGCGCTGCCATCCCACGCCACGATGATCCGATCACCCTCAAATGCCTCTCGGCCCACGGGCACGACGACGAGAGGTCGCCCGCTCTCCATCAGGACGGCTTCGATCAATCCCCGGTCGACGGCGAGGGAGATCGGCTCGAGGTCGAGAATGGTCAGATCGTGGGTGCGGGCGAGGGAGGTGAAGCTCCTGATAAGGGCCGGATAGGCAAGCTGCGGCGCCTGCGCGGTGCAGGCGATCCCCGATGCCGCCGCGGCGCGCTGCGAGGCTTCGGCGGCCGCATGAGCGAGAGCGTTCAGCCGGCGGTTCTCGGTGGCCACGAGCCCTTCCGCAAAGGCGCTGACGAAGGCATGGGTCAGAGTGACTTTCAGGGACGCCGCCTGAACGGTGACATGGGCGTTCGCCTGCCTGGCGAGCGAAAGCCCGTAGGGCAGGGCGGAGGAGCGCTCCTCGGCATCTCCTTCTTCCGTAATCCCGATCAGGATGCTGCGGATGTTCTGGATCATGAAATCCTCTCTTTGAACGTTCGGTTCTTTGCTCGGCTGCAATGACATCTGTTTCGTCCTCTTCAGGGGATCAGAACCGCAGCTCCTTGGAGCCGTCCCGATCGCAGGTCGTCCAGGGCCTCGTTGGCGGCGGTCAGGGGATAGGGTACCGTCTGCGTTCTGATATGAGCCTTGGGGACGACCGCCAGGAAATCCTGTGCGTCCTGGCGGGTCAGGTTGGCGACGGACAGGATCTGCCGCTCCTCCCAGAGAAGCCGGTAGGGAAATTGCGGGATGTCGCTCATGTGGATGCCGCCGCAGACGACGCGTCCGCCCTTCCTCACGGCGCGCAGCGCAACAGGCACGAGTTCGCCCACGGGCGCGAAGATGATCGCCGCATCCAGGCGCTCGGGAGGCTCCTGATCGGAGCCGCCGGCCCAGACCGCCCCGAGGGAGCAGGCGAAATCCTGAGCCGCACGATCGCCAGGGCGCGTGAAGGCAAAGACGCGACGACCTTGCCATTGGCAGACTTGGGCAATGATGTGAGCCGCCGCTCCGAATCCGAAGAGCCCGATCCTCTCGCCCGGGCCCGCAGCCACCAGGGAGCGCCAGCCGATCAGACCGGCGCAGAGGAGGGGCGCCAAAGCGACCGGATCGCCGTCCTCGGCTAAGCTGAAAGCATAGGCGTCATCGGCGATGGCATGGGAGGCGAAGCCGCCGTCCCGGGTGTATCCGGTAAACAGCGGCTCGTCGCACAGGTTCTCGTGTCCCGACCGACAATAGGGGCAATGTCCGCAGGTATGGCCGAGCCATGGAATGCCGACGCGCTCGCCTAACGCGCGGTTGCGGATTCCGGGACCGAGCGCTTCCACCCGTCCGACGATCTCGTGGCCTGGAACGACGGGAAGCTTGGGATGCGGCAGGTCGCCATCCACCACGTGAAGGTCGGTCCGGCACACCGCGCAGGCTTCCACAGCTACGCGGATCTCGCCTGCTCCGGGCGCCGGGAGCGGGCGCTCCTCCAGGATCAGAGGCGTGCGCACTTGGTGGAGCACCATGGCCTTCATGGCATAGCCTCAATGAAGAAACACTGCTTTTATCCACATCTGCGAATGCTCCGCCCTGACGATCATGGGGGCCTCCGCCATTCTTTTGGTTCGTGAGAGGATCGCCCATTCTCAGCGAACACATGAGAAACATGGGCTATCCTCGTCACGGAGCATTGACCAAGATCAATGGACACGGCCTGACCTTGTCGGCAGCATCTTGGTCAACGGCTCGCATTCGTTCAGAGCGCGGACTGTCGTTTTACAGAGGCTTTGCCGCTTCCGGCTCACGCGATTGCGACAAAGGGTTTGAATTCATTGGTTCACAGCCGTTTCAGCATACGTTAGGTCACTGGCGACAGGCCTTGCGCTCGGTGGCGGCTTCCGGTCGCTGCTGCGCCTGGAGCATCATGCAAGCTCGGCCGGGGCTGGCACGATTCCCGAAGATCCCACCCGACCCGGCCGATCGACAGCACATCACCATGGACACAGCTTCAACCCGGACTTCGCCTGCGGCAGGCTTCACGGACGGCCTGCCCAATCCCGAGCGTCTCCTGGCCTTCCTTGCCATTGCCATTGCTCTCACCATGGCGGTTCTTGACAGCGCGATCGTCAACGTGGCCCTGCCGGTGATGGCGCGGGAGCTTCAGGTGGATCCGGCCACGACCGTCTGGGCGGTCAATGCCTATCAGCTGGCCATCACCGTTTCCCTTCTGCCCCTGGCTTCCCTTGGCGATTCCCTGGGCTATCGGCGGATCTACTGGGCCGGGCTCCTGGTGTTCACCCTGGCGTCACTCGGATGTGCCCTCGCCGGATCCTTCCCGATGCTGATCGCCGCGCGTGTTCTTCAAGGCTTCGGCGCGGCTGGAATCATGAGCGTCAACATCGCTCTCGTGCGTTTCATCTATCCGGCGAAACTCCTGGGCAGGGGCGTCGGGAACACCGCTCTTGTGGTCGCCATCTCGTCGGCCGCCGGTCCTACGGTGGCGGCGGCCATCCTGTCGGTTGCATCCTGGTCCTGGCTCTTCCTGATCAATGTGCCCCTCGGTATCTTCGCGCTCATCGTGGCGGCCCGGACATTGCCCGATACGCCCCGTTCGGCTTGGCGGCTCGACGGGTGGAGCGTCGTTCTCAATGCCCTGACCTTCGGCCTCCTGATCACCGGGATCGACGCCCTCAGCACCGGCAACCTCACATATCCGGTCATTGCCATCGCAGGCGCGGTCGTGGCGGGGTTCGTCTTCGTGCGCTACCAGCTGTCGCTGTCGAAGCCGCTGCTGCCTCTCGATCTCCTGCGGGTGCCGGTCTTCGCCCTGTCGATGATGACCTCGATCTGTTCGTTCGCCACGCAGGCGCTCGCCACCCTGGCGCTTCCGTTCTACTTCCATGACGAGTTGGGCCGGAGTGTTGCCGAGACTGGCATGCTCATGACTCCCTGGCCCTTGGCCATCGCCGTGGCGGCCCCCATCGCCGGCCGTCTGGCCGACCGCTTCTCGCCCGGCCTGCTGGGCGGGCTCGGGCTTGCCACTCTCTCGGCCGGCTTGGCCCTCGTCGCCATGCTGCCGGACCATCCATCGACCGCGGATATGGTCTGGCGGTTGACGATCTGCGGCCTGGGATTCGGCCTGTTCCAGTCTCCCAACAACAAGGCCATCATCACCAGCGCGCCGCCGGAACGCAGCGGTGGGGCCAGCGGAATGCAATCGTCGGCCCGGCTCGTGGGTCAGTCCCTCGGTGCGGCCCTGGCGGCGGTTCTCTTCGGCCTGGTTTCCGGCAGCCCGACGACCATCATCCTGTGGCTGGGAGCGGCCCTGTCGCTGGTGGGCTGTGTGACGAGCAGCCTTCGGATCCTCAGGGGCGGCAGGCCCTCCGGACGGTGAGTTCGTCCCGGCGGTGTTCCTCTAGCTCTGGTGTGGTTCGCGGCTGACACGGCCGAAATCCGCCCGCGTATCGACGTCCTGAAGGATCGCCGGATCGTCGACCGGGTATTCCAGCACGTCGGATCGGCCGCGCAGGATCGGCCCTGCGCCGCTATCGCCTGAAAGCTGTTCGATCTGGCCTGCGAGGTCGCGCGAGAGCACGACCGGGTTGCCACGCCGACCGTCGATGGTCGGAACCAGTGCCATCGGTGCGCCCATGCGCTGCCATTCAAGCACAAGGGTGTCGATCAGGCTGGTCTTGACGAGGGGCATGTCCCCCAGGAGAACGACGGCCGCCTGCGCCTCGGACGGCAGGGCCGCAAACCCGGTCTTCAGCGATGTCGAAAGGCCGTCCATGAAAGCGGCATTCCGGACGATGTGGACCGGCAGCCCTGCCAACACCTCCTCGACCGCAGCGGCCTGATGGCCCGTGACCACGATCACGGGGTCTGCCAATGACCCGAGGGCGGCGTCGGCCACATGCTGCACCAGAGGCCGCTCGGCCAGTCGAGCCAGCAGTTTCGGGTCCTGCCCGAAGCGTGTGCCCCGCCCGGCGGCGAGGATGATAGCCGCGACATTGCTCATTGGCCCGATATGGTCCCAGGTCCGGCGACCCGTCAACATGCCGCCATCCGTGGGGCTTCACGGAACGGGTTTCCGCTTCGCCGGATTTCAGACATCAACGCCTGTGCCGAGATGCTCATCGATCGAGGCCGATTGCGATCCCGTATACGCCGTCCCCGGTCCGGCGCAGGAGTGATGTCAAGCCGCCATAAGGAAACGCGGGCCCGGTTCGACCGGGCCCGCATCATGCATGATAAGGCAGATTATCGTTAGATGACGAAGAAGTCGGCAGCGGTCAGGGCAGCCTTGTTCTCGATCACCGCGATCTTCACGGCAGCACCCGAACCTGAACCGTCGGCGTCGTAGGAAAGATCGCCCGTAGTCTTGTCGTAGATGATGTGATCGTTCTTCTCCTTGGCCGTGTCATTCACCTCGAAGTAGCGCGGGGACAATGCACCAGTCTTGGTCAGCTCCGTGAAGATGCTGTGATCGAGCTGAATCGTGTTGTCGGCCGTATCGAAGTCGGCGATGACCTTGACGCCCTTTCCGAGAGCCGTGTCGAAGACGAATGCGCCATGCGCATTGCTCGTCAGCGAATCGCCGGCATCTGCGGCTGCCGAATCCTCCGAGGGGGTCGGCATCGGCTGCGCCGGGGCCGGAGCCGCCGACGCGGATGCCTTCGCCGGCGCCGTGATGGAATCAGGGCTGCCGTAGACGGTGTTGGAACCGACCGTCGAGTTCACCAGACCGGTGTTGGCACCATAGGTGCTGTAATGCACGTCGCCCACGCCGCCGAGCACGTTGTTGGTAATCACCAGACCCGAGGACGGGAGCTGACGATCCCCACTCTCGTTGGCGATCTCGATGCCCGTCGCCGGCTTGCCGCTGCGGTAGAAATCGGTGTCGTAGGTGTGTGCCACGGTGTTGGACTGCACCACCGCACCCTGCGCGTTGTCGAGATAGATGCCGACGCTGAAGCTGTCGTAGACCTTGTTG
>NZ_JBFRGW010000021.1:0-80655 GCF_052115545.1 Microvirga sp. 2MCAF35 | reverse complement strand
TCAAGGCGCTGTTGCGCCAGGCAGCGGCGCGCACCAAGGAGGCACTCTGGACGACCATCGGAGAAATGCTCGATCGCTTCCCGGCGGACGAGTGTCAGAACTATCTCAGCAACTGCGGATACGAGTTCACCTAAATCGAATCCGCTCTAGCCGGACGCGATACCCCTGGCCATTACCTACATTGTTGCGGTGGTCTGCGGATGCCATCGTTCCAAGTCGCAAGCTGGATCGTCATTCTCAAGCGCCCGGATTTTTTCCTCGACCAGATCGGCAAGTGCGCTTTTCGGGCTTGCCGCGCGCAACTGGCTTACGGCGTCCCTGATCTGCTTCAGATCGAAGGGTGACAGCTTGGTTTTCCCTTGCCCATCGAGCTCCTGATTCGAAGTCATGGATGGTCCTCCGTCCGAACTGACGGGGATTACGGTAGGCGTGGCCGTTTGTTCGCTGCATTGCGGGATAATTACAATTCCGTAATGCGATCGGCAGGATCGGGACAGAACTCGCCGAGCTCACCTCAAGCGACAGGCTTCAGATCGCCAAGGACCGTCGGGATCAGCTCGGAGACGGTCGGGTGGATCGGCATGGCCCATTGCAGGGTGGTGTAATCCGCTCCGGCATTCATCATGTCCAGGATGCCATGGATCGCCTCGTCGCCGCCGGTTCCGAGAATGGCAGCGCCAAGGATTTTTCGGGTCTCGGCATCGGCGACGATCTTCATGAAACCCTTCGTCTCGTCCTTCTCGATTGCGCGTCCGACACGCGTCATGGGACGTTTGGAAACGAGAAGCTTGCGACCCGATTTGCGCGCCTCGGTTTCCGTCATGCCGACGCGGCCGAGCGGCGGATCGATATAGAGCGCGTAGCCCAACAGCCGGTCGCTGACCCGCCGCGATGCGCCGTCGAGCAGATTGGCGGCCACGATCTCGTAATCGTTATAGGCCGTGTGCGTGAAGGCGCCGCGACCGTTGCAATCGCCCAGGGCCCAGATGCCCGGAGCGCCCGTTGCAAGAGTATCGTCGACCTCGATATAGCCCCGCGCATCGACCGCGACACCGGCTTTGTCGAGGCCGAGATCGTCCGTGTTGGGGCGGCGTCCGACGGCGAGCAGCACATGAGAGCCGACCACGACCGGATCACCGGAGGTGCAGTCCACATCGACTGCCACGCCATCCGCGTGCGGCTTGAACCCGATGCAGGTGGCGTTGGTGCGAACCGTGATCCCCTCGGCTATCAGGATGTCGCGAATGGCTTCCGAGACATCCTCGTCCTCGCGGGCGATCAGGCGCGGCCCTTTCTCGACCACGGTCACTTGCGTGCCGAAACGCCGATACATCTGGGCGAATTCAAGCCCGATATAGCTGCCGCCGACCACGACGAGATGACGGGGGAGGGTATCGAGCTGGAGGATCGACGTGTTGGTGAGATAGGACACCGTGTCGACGCCCGGCATGTCGGGAATACTTGCGCGGCCGCCCACATTGAGGAAGATGCGCGGCGCCTTGAGCAACTCGTCGCCGACGCGGATCGTATTCGGTCCTTCGAAGTGAGCATGACCTTCGAGCACCGTCAGGCCATTCATGCCGTGCAGCCAGGTCTCGACATTCGTGCGCGCATGGGTCGAGACGGATTCGGCCCGGGCCTTGACGCGTTTCATGTCGATCGTGATGGGGCTCGCGATGGAAACGCCGAAATCCGGCCCCCTGCGCGCCAGATGCGCCGCATAGGCGCTCGCCACCAGGGTTTTCGTCGGCATGCAGCCGGTGTTGACGCAGGTTCCACCGAAGAGCTTGCGTTCGATGATGGCGACCTTCATCCCTGCGGCCGTCAGCCGCCCGGCGAGCGAAGGCCCCGCCTGTCCGGCTCCGACCACGATGGCATCGAAGTCTTTCGTCATGGCACCGCTCCCACGATCAAGACCGCACCCAAAATTGCAATGGCATCCTCGATCAAGGCGGCGGGACGATCCTTGCCGAAGGCGGCGGCAAGGCGCGCCCGGCCTTCGGCACCTCCGAGGGTCCCGATGATCCCGCCCACGGCTCCGGCGACGAGCCCGCCGAGGTAGGAACCGCTCTGCGCCGCAATTGCAGCGCCGCACAGGCCCCCGACGATGATCCGGGTCGCGAAGGGAAGCAGCGTCTTGCGGCTGGGCGTGGTGGGAAGCTGATCGCCGATCAGTTCGCCGATGGCGAGAACCGTCATGATCCAGGGGGTAAAACGATAGCCCAGGAAGGCGAGCCAGGTTCCCTCGAGATTGATGAAGCCGAGAGAGGCAGCCCAGCTGACGGCGGCTGGAGCCGTCAGCGCCCGCAAACCCGCGATCACGCCGATCAGGAGTGCCAAGACATAGACGACCATCGCTCTCCCCTGCTGTTTGCTTGAGCTTGCATGGCCGGGATGTCTTTTACAATCCTATGCGGAAGAGCATCGGGAGCACGGCAAGGCAGTGCTTGGGTCGGTCATCATCCCCCCTTTTGAAATTATCGCACTCACGCCAATGCGGGTGCATTCATGGCTTCCTGGGCGGCCGCGAGATCCATCCACATCACTTCCCAGATGTGCCCGTCGAGATCCTCGAAGCTCCGACCATACATGAAGCCGTAATCCTGCTTCGGGCCAGGATCGATCCTGCCGCCTGCGGCCGCAGCCTTGGCGAGGGTCGTGTCGACGTCATCGCGACTGTCAGCGGACATGCAGATCAGCACCTCGGTAGTCTCCTTGGCGTCGGCGATCGTCTTGGGCGTGAACTGGCGGAACTTGTCGTGCGTCAGGAGCATCACATGGATGGTCTCGGAGAAGACCATGCAGGCGGCGGTGTGGTCGGTGAACTGCTCGTTCTTCACTGCTCCCAGGGCTTCGTAGAAGGCGATGGACTTGGATAGGTCGCTGACGGGCAGGTTCACGAAGATCAGCTTGGGCATTGGGCCGCTCCCTCTTGGCTTGTGGTTTGACATTGATTCCATGCGAAGTTACAAATAGCAACTATGAAGTTAGAAAAAATAACTAAAAATTTGGACAGCCGCTCGAAGCGCCATTACGAGGATGCCTGCGCGACCGCTCACGCGCTCGATCTCGTCGGCGAGCGCTGGGCTCTTCTGGTGATGCGAGAGCTCATGCTGGGGCCGAAGCGGTTCAGCGACTTGCGTGAGAGCCTGCCCGGGATCAGTGCCAACGTCCTGACGCAGCGCCTCGAAGGGCTGGAAACTGCGGGTATCCTCGTGCGGCGCAAGCTGCCCCTACCCGCTGCGACCCAGGTCTACGAGCTGACGAAATGGGGTTATGAAAGCGAGCCGATCTTCCAGGCGATGGGCCGCTGGGCCGCACGCTCGCCGTCGCACGACCCGACCCTGCCGTTCAGCACGGCGTCCCTGATCTTGTCCATGAGAACGATGTTCGATGGGAAGCGCGCCGAGGGCATGGATGCTCGGATCGGCTTCCGTATCGGCGAGGAAACCTTCCTCGCCGATCTGGCCGATGGCCGGATCGAGATCGCCCATGCGCCGCTCGATCGGGCGGACGTGATCCTGACCGGGGCACCGCCGGTGCTCGCCGGCGCGATCTATGGCGGTCAGCCCCTGGAGATACTGGAACAGGCGGGTGCATTGACGATCGAGGGCGACCGCACCCTCGCCCGTCGCTTCGTGAGCCTGTTCCCTCTGCCGTCGAAGGCGTCGAAGCCTGCGTAAGTGTTACCGCAGCGTCTCGTCGAAGAATGTGAGCAGCCGTTTCCAGTGCCGCTCGGCGCCTCGCTCGTCATAGACGCCGTGGTCGGACACGGCCCAGCCATGAGCCATGCCGACATAGTTTTCGATGATGTGATCGATCTCGGCCCGCCGCAGCGCCTCCGCCAGAAGGGCCGATTGTTCGGGCGGGAAACTGCCGTCGACCCCGGCGCTGCCCACATAGACGCGGCCCTTGATCGTCGACACGTGCCGATGCGGACTGTCGGGGGCATCGCTTGCGAGGCGCCCACCGTGGAAGCTCGCCGCGGCCGCAATGCGTTCCGGATAGGCGGCAGCCGCATGGATGGCGCGGCTTCCGCCCATGCAATAGCCGACCGTTCCGATCCGGCCCGTGGCGCCGGCCTCCGTCAAGGCGGCGATGAACGCACCCGAGTCCCGTCGGGTCATGTCCTGGCTCGTGCCTTCGATCATGTTCCTCAACGCGCTGCGGGTCGGCTCTTCGGAAAAAGCCGTCTTGGCATCCAGGGGACCATAATCGCCGAAGCGATAGAAGAGATCGGGAACGAGGACCAGATAGCCCTCGCCGGCGAGACGCTCGGCCATCGTGTCGAGCGCGGGGCGCGGTCCGAACGCATCCATATAGAGGATGACACCTGCCGCAGGTTGACCGCTCGGACGGAACAATCCCGCCTTGGCGGTTCCGTCTTCAGTTCGGATGGAAATATCCTGCCTTGCCACGATGCTCTCCTCGCATTGGCGCTGTTCATGCCTGGAACCCTCACCGGAGGCGAGCGTTTTCTGCGCGCTCCTACGAGCGCATAGGAGCGCTCCTTCAAACCTGGCGGCGCGCGGTGATTTACCAAGGCGGTGACGATAAACCCTTCCTCGAAATCCGGTCGGGAGAAGTCGGGCAAGGAGCAGCCGCTGGTCCTGGTGCTCGGCGGCGGCAATGCGCTCGGCTCCTATCTGGCTGGCGCTTACGAGTCTTTTTTCCGGCAATCCATCGAGCCACGCTGGATCGTCGGCGGCTCGATCGGCGCTGTCACGGGCGCGATCATCGCCGGGAATGCGCCTGAAGATCCGCACCGCCTTCGTTATCTGGCCCTGGATCCGCAACAGGAGGCGGTATCGGCGCAGCTCGGAGCCGCGGCGGCGAGCGCCTGAATGTCAGGGACCGCCGGCCAAGGAGCCTACCACGGCCATCGTCAGTTCATCCAGGTTGACGCACCCTTCGATGGTGATCATCTCGGCTTCACCCGGCTTGACGCGAAGGCCCTGCTCGCTCGCCTCCGACTGGCGCTTCAGCTCGGCGACGATGGCCTCGCGCACCTGATGCTCGATGTTCATCGCTCGTGTCCTTTCGCCGCGACGCTTCTCGCAGTCGAACGTCGGGACTTGCAGCCCTGTTCCCATGTTTGCACGGCTTTAAGCCCGATTCTTCTGCCGCTCCTTCAGGTCCCTGAACGCCTGCGCGTCCATGGTGCCGCGCTCGTTGTTGCAAGCCGCGCAGGCCAGCACGATGTTGTCGCGGTCGAGCGGGCCGCCGAAGGCTTTGGGCTGCACATGGTCGAGGGTTGCAAGATCCGGAGCCCGCTTGATGCCATGTCCCGGCCGTCTCGCGCGAATGCCGCAATAGACGCAGCGTCCTTGGTCACGTTCAAAGATATCATTGAAAAACCTGATTCGCTGAGCTGCTTTCATATGGGGAAAACCTGGGCTCCTTTTATGTGGAACCGGAGGGAAGTCGGGTGGTTGCTCCTGCAAATGAGAAGGAGCAGAACGATGGTAGATGTCCGCCGCAGGAATCGGAACCCTTTCAACGATGACAACGGCTATGGGGACATGCCTCCGCGTGGAGCCGTCGGTTTTCGTAGCGAAGGACGGGAATACCCGGGCGGCTACGGCAGCGATGCCAACGAGTTTGCCGGCGGCGTGATCGATGATGGGCGTGGTGGACCTCCGGACGATGAAGGTCTCGATCCGGGTTACAGCCGTGATCGTTCCGGCCTGGGCGCCTTCGGCTCGCGCGATCCGAATGATCTCGAGGTTCGCTCCGGCGGAGACGATGGACGCTCCACCGGCGCCCATCGCGGGCGCGGGCCCAAGGGTTACAGGCGCTCCGACGAACGCATTCATGAAGATGTGTGCGAACGCCTCACGGAGGACCCGTTCATCGATGCGTCGAACATCGAGGTGATGGTGAAGGAAGGCGAGGTCACCCTCAACGGAACCGTCGCGAGCCGCGGCCTCAAGCGCCGAGCCGAAGATCTGGCGGAGCTGGCCTCCGGCATCACGCATGTACAGAACAACCTTCGCGTCGAAGGGGTCTGAACAGGGCAGAGAATCCCCTCCTGACAAGCCGTCACGGAACCTCGGGCGGCGGCATCGGGTGGATGACCGGCTTCTCGGGTTCCAGGGGTTGCTCGGGAAGGGGTGACGGAGCACTGGGGAGCACGGGCTGGGGCGTTTCGGGAGGAGCCGGCACGCTGGGGACCGGCTCGGTCGGCGGCGGCTTGGGATAGAACTCGTCCGGCTGCGGACGGCTGCTGGCGCTGAAGACGGACAAGAACTTCTCCCTTGCAACATTCTGTCTCTCGATCAACCGCCCAAGCTCGCGAAAGTTCTCCCCCGCACCTGCCGGTCACGAACGTGAAACCATAGAGTCAACCGGAGGCTTGACGTTACGGCCGTTTGCCTCCACGACGGCAAATGGAAATTGCAATCGGAAGATCCATGCGCGCAGCCCCATCCCTTGCCGTTCTCGCCGTTCTCATGATGGGCACGACTACGGCTCAGGCCGCCGATCTCTTCTTTTCGCCCGAGCCGATGCAGCAATCCACGGGTTGGATCGTGACGGTGAAGGGCAACCTCCGGGTCGGACCGCCCTATCCGGGTTCGGACGAATACAGCTTCATCGGCTATCCGTCCTTAAGCTTCCGCCGGGCCGGAACGGTCGAGCGGTTCAGCGCTCCCGATGACGGCCTGAGCTTCTCGTTCCTGGAGGAATCCGCCGTCCGCGTCGGCGTCGTGGGCCGTTTCGTGGGCGGGCGCTACCTTGAGGACAACCGGGAGCTCTTTGGCCTCGAGAAGGTCGACTGGGCGGTGGAGCCCGGCGTCTTCGTGGAATACTGGCCGCTTGAATTCCTGCGGGCCCGTGCCGAGATCCGGCGCGGCTTTGGCGGGCATGAGGGCTTCGTGGCCGATTTCGGCCTCGATGCAGTTCAGAAATTCGGAGCCTTCACGGTCTCGGTCGGTCCCCGCCTCGCGCTCGGCGACAGCGAGTTTATGCAGACCTACTTCGGCGTGACGCCCCTCGAGGCGGCGCTGAACGGACAGGTCACGCCCTACCGCCCGTCGGGCGGCATCACCTCGGTGGGTGCGACGGGTGCCATCAGCTACGACTGGTCCCAGCAATGGTCGACCACCGCCTTCGTGACCTATAAGCGCCTGGTCGGAGACGCGGCCGACAGCCCGATCGTCAAGCGCTTCGGGTCGGAGAATCAGTTCGGCGCCGGACTGACGATATCCTATTCGTTCGGCTACACGCCTTAACCGGCAGCAGCCTGCATCCAAAATGAAAAGAGCCGCCTCGCGAGGTGGCTCTTTCGTTGTGACGATCCGAATGCTCTTAAGCAGCGAGGCTCCTGGTGCCCGCTGCCTCGCCGCGATAGATGCAGCCTTCCGTGGATCCGGGCATGCCGCGCCTGAGCTCGACCTCTTCGAGGTTCGGGAACCGGTTTTTCACCAACCGCCAGATATAGGTTGTCACGTTCTCGAGCGAGGCGATGCCGATCTCGGGGTTGAGATCCAGATTGCCGTGATCCAGGCCAGAGCCGTGCTCGCCTTTGATTTCCTTGATGTAGTTCTCGACCTCATAGAGGTTGACCGGCCAGCCATAGATCTCGTCGACGGCGCCGCCGAAGGTGAGCTTGACGATGAAGGTGTGTCCGTGCAGCCCGGAATAGGGAGCCACCGAGTGCGCAGCTTCGAACGTAAATTCGCAGTATGTCTTCATTCATCATGCTCCCGTCGTCGATTCTCGTTCGTCGCTGACCTAAAGGCGCAGCTTACCGAACGCCGATTCATTCGGATTCTTCGCGTTTAGGCAATGGAAAATGTGCCTAGCACGTTTCGTTTCGCTCATAAAATCGTGAGGGGCGCCGGACTTTCATCCTCGATGCCCGAAGCAGTGACGGCCTTAGGCAACTCTGACCTTGTGCTTGAGGGCGTCCAACGTATGGACCAGTTCCCGCGCGGGCTTGGGACGTCCGAAATAATAGCCCTGTGCATCGGTGCATCCGGCTGCTTGAACCTGCCGCAGCTGATCCTCCGTCTCGATGCCTTCGGCCACGGTCGGCATGCCTAAGCTGGCACCGAGATTGGCGACGGATTGCACGATCGCCAGGCAATCCGCACGCTGCGACATCTCGCGCACGAAGGACTGGTCGATCTTGATCTTGTCGAAGGGAAAACTGCGAAGATAGCTCAGGGACGAGTAGCCGGTTCCGAAATCGTCCATCGCGATGCGCACACCCAGTCGGCGCAGCTGATGGAGCGTCGAGACGGTCATCTCGTTGTCCTGCAGCAGGACCGACTCGGTGATCTCCAGCTCCAACCGGTGCGGAGAGAGACCGGTCGAAGCCAAGGCGTTGCTGACGCTCTGCACGAGACCGCGGTTGCGGAACTGAATCGGCGAGAGATTGACGGCCACGTGCATCTCGCCCGGCCAGGTGGCGGCCTCCTTGCAGGCCTGCTCGATGATCCAGTCGCCCAAGGGCGAGATGAGGCCGGTATCTTCGATCACCGGAATGAACTCGGCCGGTGGAACGAGGCCGCGCTCGGGATGGTGCCAGCGCAGAAGAGCCTCGAAGCCGCCGATCTCGTTTTTCTGGATGTTGATCTGCGGCTGATAGAACAGCTCGAACTCGCCGCTGGTCATCGCCTTGCGCAAATCGACCTCCAGAGCGCGACGCGCCTGGAGCTGCTCGTCCATATCCGGCTCGAAAAAGCGGAATGTACCGCGTCCGTCGGCCTTCGCGTGATAGAGCGCCATATCGGCATTCTTCAGGATCTGACTCGGGGTCACGTTTTGCTGAGCCAGAGCGATGCCGATGCTGGTACCGATGAAAAGCTCCTGACCGTTCACGCTGAACGGCTCGCGCAATGCTTCCACGATGCGCGACGCGAGCGCGGCGCATTCCTCGGGCCGGCGGATGCCGGTCTGGAGGATGGCGAACTCGTCGCCGCCGAACCGGGAAATCAGGTTTCGCACTTGGCCTTCGCTGGCTGGAATGCAGGCACGCAGCCGCTCGGCCACGGCCTTGAGCAGTTCGTCGCCCGTTTCGTGACCGAAGGAGTCGTTCACGTCCTTGAAGTGGTCCAGGTCGAGATAGGAAACAGACACCATGCGCCCGTTCGGCTTCAAACGCCCGAGCGCGTGCTCCAGCTCGTTGCGAAGCACCACGCGGTTTGGCAGGCCGGTGAGAGCATCCTGGTGGGCCAGGACATGCAGCTCCTCATGAGCCCGTCCCAGGAGGCGGTTGTGCTTGTCGAGCAGGAAGATCAAGACGACCCCGACGAGGATCAGGCTTGCCGCGATACCGGAGAAAGCCCAATGCAGCCGGATGAGCTCCTGCTGGTCCCTTTGAACGAGTGCCGCACCATGGTTGTGCGCCACCGATGCAAGCTGCGCGAGCTTGCCTTCCAAGGGGCGCAGAAGGGCGAGAGCCTGCCTGGCCGCCGCCGGGTTCGTGTCGATTTGCGCGATCAGGGGCTGGGCTGCCGCAAGCGTATCCTGGAAAGCCCGAAGGGTCGCGTGATGCTCGGGGTTGCGCTGGAGAAGATCCTGGAAACTTCCCTCGTTCAGCATCTTGGCCCTGCCAAGCAGGATATCGAAGCGCAGGTCCACTTCGTCCTTGTCGATATCCGTTCCAGGCCTGCCGAACTCGGACAGGCGGTGTTCGAGGCGGATGAATTCCGAAGCGGCTTGTCCCGCCTCCCAGGCCGGATTGTAGACGGAGATCTGCTGCAATGCACCCTGGCGCTGAACGACCAGCACCGAGATGTAGATGCCGGCGATCAGAAAGCCGCCGATGACGATTGCAATAATCGCTTTGAAGGTGCGCAGGGACAAATGTGTAAGGCCTCCGAGACCTGCCGATCTGCTGCTACTTCACTTCGATCTTGGCAACCTGCCAGGCCGACCGGGCAAAATAGGTCTGGCTTTTGAGTTCGGGATTGCTGTCGTATGGATAGACGATGAACAGCGGACCTTTGTCCCGGACAGGCATATATTCGCCGTCGCGCTTGATGGCGAGTATGACATTGTATTTCGCGAAATCCGCGATTGGGATCTCGGTGGCGTAATCGTTGAGCGCGATGACGGACACGCGCTCTCCTTTGGCTCCAACCTGCTTCATCAGCTTGTCGAGCAAAACGCCTTCGAATTTGACCTTTCCCTCGTACCAAGGTGTCGTCGTCTCGATCGTGACGAGCCCAAGGTCTTCCAGCATCGCACGGTCGAACTGGGCCGTACCGTCCCTGTTGGTCACGTCGATCTTGCCTGAAATCGTCAGGATCGGCCGCTCCTTCGGAACCGCCAGCGAGGCGGCATAAGCCACGCCCATAATCCCCAGGAACGCGATAAGCGTTCCCAGCAGGCCTATTCTCATCTTGGCGCCGAGCATGCAGATCCCCTACGGAATATCAAATACAAGCGATAGAAACACATAAATTTGATCAAAACGTTACACAACTCCGCTACGGAAGTAAAAGCGTCGGGAACGCCAAAGTTATCCTGCCATGGTTATTCAACCGTAGCGGCATCCAGTCCTATCCCGTCCTGCAAAGGAAAGCCGCCTCGCAACCAGTTGCGAGGCGGCTTTGGACCTTTTCCGGCTGTTCCGGCGTAAGCGTGCCCTTCAGAGCGGCTTGAGGCCTGCTTCGATCTGTGCCCGGCGCGGCTCCAGGAAGGGGGGCAGGGACAAGCGTTCGCCGAGCTTGTCTATGGGCTCGTCCGTGGCAAAGCCGGGACCGTCCGTGGCGATCTCGAACAGGATGCCGTTCGGCTCACGGAAGTACAGACTCTGGAAGTAGTAGCGGTCGACCGGACCGCTGGAAGGCGCCCTCAGAGATTGCAGCCGCTCCCAGCATTCCTGATAGGTCTGCTCGTTCGGCGTGCGGAAGGCCACATGGTGCGCGCCGCCTGCTCCAGGCCGGGCGGGAGAAAGGCCGGGTTCTACCGCCACGTGCAGCTCCGCCGCCGGACCACCCTCACCCATCTCGAATACGTGAACCGGGGTGTCGCCGACGCGGTATTCGCGGGCGGCGCGCATATCCATCGCGTCCGTCAGGACGCGAGCCGTTCGCTCGAGCTTCGGCACGCTGATTCGGATCGGACCAAGGCCGCGGATCTGGTACTCAGCCGGCACGGGACTGCGCTCCCAAGGATTCGCCTCGCCCTGCCCTCCGTCGTCGACGAGGCTGAGGCGCTGGCCCTCGAAATCCTCGAAGTCGAGGCTGAGCCGTCCGTCACGTTCCACGATGGCCTCGCTGTGAATGCCGAGACTGCCGAAGCGGTCCTTCCACCATTGCAGCGCCTTCTCGCCGTTCACGCGCAGGGCCGTCTGCGAGATGCAGTGTGCGCCGCGCCGTTCGCGCTCGACCGGCCAGTCGAAGAAGGTGATGTCGGTGCCCGGTGAGGCCTTTCCGTCGGCATAGAACATGTGGTAGGCGCTCACATCGTCCTGGTTCACGGTCTTCTTGACGAGGCGCAGGCCCAGGGACTGCGTGTAGAAGGCGTGGTTGCCCGGCGCGTCGGCGGTGACGGCGGTCAAATGGTGAATTCCGGTCAGCTTCATGGTGCTGTCTCCATCAATGTTGCGATGAAGATAGACACGGGACAGGGCCGGTGCGACCCTGCGGGACGCCAAGCCGGTCTTGCCGAAATGCAAGCATGGTTTGGCCGGGAACGAGCATTTTTTGCATTGCTGAAAAGACGC
The DNA here is from genome assembly GCF_052115545.1 of Microvirga sp. 2MCAF35. Taxonomy (NCBI): domain Bacteria; kingdom Pseudomonadati; phylum Pseudomonadota; class Alphaproteobacteria; order Hyphomicrobiales; family Methylobacteriaceae; genus Microvirga; species Microvirga sp. 2MCAF35. The sequence continues at coordinate 68,975 of NZ_JBFRGW010000021.1, read as the reverse complement.
CGGCCATCAGGGCTGTTCCACGGAAATCAGGCCCTCCCGGCTTTCCTGCGCGACCCCGGATCCTGGAAGACGGCGTCAAAGAACGATCCACAGATTCCGGCTCGTTCCGAGCTTCGATGCGGCCGCACCTCTGGCGCCCTGCGGTATCGTTCCGGTATTGTTCGCTTATGGCATCCCGTATCAAACTCAGTCTCGCCCAGGCCCGACGCGTCGCGCTCGCAGCCCAAGGGCTTCACGAAGCCCGGCCCGCATCGACGACGAGACGGCACTTGAGCCGTGTGCTGCAGCGCTCGCACCTCCTCCAGATCGATTCGGTCAACGTGCTGGTCCGGGCCCATTACATGCCGCTCTTCTCGCGGATCGGCGCCTATGATCGCAACCTTCTCGAGAAGGTCGCCTATCATGCCAGGAAGCGCGAGACCTTCGAGTATTGGGGCCACGAGGCCTCGCTGATCAGACTCGATCTGCATCCCCTCTTCCGCTGGCGGATGGAGCGTGCCAAGCGGGGCGAGGGCATCTATGGCGGGCTCGCCAGGTTCGGGCACGAAAAGCGCGCTTTCATCGAGGAGGTACGCCGCGAGATCGCCACGCATGGCCCCATGGCCGCGGGCGAGCTTTCCGGCGGGCATAAGGGCCAGGGCTCCTGGTGGGGCTGGAGCGACGGCAAGCGGGCTCTGGAATGGCTGTTCTGGGCCGGCGAGGTGACCACCGCCACGCGGCGCGGTTTCGAGCGTATCTATGATCTTCCGGAGCGAGTTCTGCCGTCGGAGGTCATGAATGCCCCGACACCCTCGGCCGACGAGGCCCAGCGTGAATTGCTGCGGCTCTCCATCCGCTCGCTCGGCATCGCCTCCGAGCGCTGCCTGCGCGACTATTTCCGCCTGGAGCCGCAGGATACGAAGGCCCGCATTCCCGAACTGGTGGAGGCCGGCGATCTCGTTCCCGTCACGGTCGAAGGGTGGAACGGGCCGGCCTATCTCGACCCGCGGGCCAAAGTCCCACGCCGTGTCGAAGCCAGGGCCCTCGTGTCGCCCTTCGACCCGATCGTCTGGGAGCGCACCCGCACGGAGCGCCTGTTCGATTTCCGCTACCGGATCGAGATCTATACACCGGCCGAGAAGCGGGAATTCGGCTATTACTGCCTGCCCTTCGTGCTGGGCGAAAAGATCGTGGCTCGCGTGGACCTCAAGGCGGACCGCGCCGCGGGCAATCTCATCGTGCACTCGATCCATCCGGAAGCTTCCGTTGCTCCGGACGAGATCGCTCCCTCTCTCGGAGACGAGCTTCGCCTGATGGCCGAATGGCTCAACCTCGGCAGCATCACGGCACCAAAGGAATGGCGGAAGCGGCTCGAGGTGTGAAGGTCATTCGAGGACCGGAATGTGTGCCCCTCGCCAGACGCTTCGATCTCTCCTATCTCAGGGAGCCATGAACACGCTTCTCGCCCCTGCCACGCGCCTGTGGCTTCGTCTTCGCCTCAACGAGGTCGGCCCGCTTCTGTCGCTGTCCGCCTGCGGCTTCTTCGCCTGGGCGTTCATCGCGCTGGCGGATGAGGTTCGGGAAGGGGAAACCCATGCCCTCGACAGCTACCTCCTGCTGGCCCTGCGCGATCCACAGAACCCGGCCAATCCGCTTGGCCCCTCATGGGTCGAGGAAGCCGCGCGGGACATCACGGGCCTCGGCGGCTACGCGATCCTGACCATGATTACCCTGGCCGCGTGGGTCTATCTCCTCATGACCAGGAAGCGGGGCGCGGCCCTTCTGGTGATTTTTGCCATCGTGGGCGGCATGCTCATCTCCACGGGGCTCAAGATGGGTTTCGAACGCCCGCGGCCGGACCTCGTGCCTCATGCAACCCGGGTCTATACCGCGAGCTTCCCGAGCGGACACGCCATGCTGTCGGCCATTACCTACCTGACTCTCGGAGCCCTGCTGGCGCGGGTCGAGAAGAGCCGACGCGTCAGCGCCTTCCTCATGGGGCTTGCGATCATCGTCACGCTGCTGGTCGGCATCAGCCGGGTCTATCTCGGGGTGCACTGGCCGAGCGACGTGCTCGCCGGCTGGGCCGTGGGCGCCGCCTGGGCGTCCCTGTGCTGGTTCGTGGCGCTCCAGCTGCAACGGCAGGGACAGGTGGAAAAACCGGGCGAGACCGCGCCGCCCTCCGATGCGAAGCCGGAATGACGGACGAGACCGCGAAGCCGCTCCGCAAGCCGCCGCGACAGGTGACGGCCGCCTATCTGCAGCGGGCAGCGCTGGCCTATCTCGAACGTTATGCCTCCTCGGCCGAGAACCTGCGCCGCGTGCTGCGGCGCAAGGTCGACAAGCGCTGCCGCCTGCGCGGCGAAGATCCCGGCGCCTTTCAGGACATGATCGACGAGGTGGTGGCGAAAAGCCTCACAAGCGGGATTATCGACGATACCCGCTATGCGGAGGCCCGGGTCGCCACCCTGCGCCGCCGGGGCGGGTCGGCCCGCGCCATCCAGGCCAAGCTTTCCGCCAAAGGCGTGGACCGCACGACCATCGCGGCCGCGCTGGAGCAGGAGGACGGGAATGAGGAGCAGGCCGCCCGCGCCTTCGCCCGCCGCCGCAAGCTCGGACCGTTCCGACCCGGCGAACGGGCGCCCTACCGCGACAAGGATCTCGCCGCCATGGCGCGGGCCGGCTTCCGGTTCGACGTGGCCAGGAGTGTCGTCGATGGGGAGAAGGACGATGAACCGAGCGGAATATAGCCCGCTATTTTACCCGGACATAATTGACAGCCGCATTTGACCCGGATAAAACCCGCCAGCATCCCATGACGGCGAGGATATGATGAGCGACATTCCCAAGGCATTTACAGCTTTCTCAGGCCACCGCCTGATCGCATCGGGTTCCCTTCCCTCCGTAGCCGAAGCGGCCAAGCAATGGCTCGATCGCGACGAAGGCATGCCCGTCCTCATTCTCGAAGACGAGACCGGTCGGGTCGTCGAAGTCGATTTCCGCGGCACGCTGACGGACGTGTTGAAGCGGCTGGGCGATCCGTCCGGTCCGGTTACCGATCAGCCGGAACCGCGTGGTCCCGGCCGACCTAAACTCGGTGTGGTCGCTCGAGAGGTGACGCTGCTGCCGCGCCACTGGGAATGGCTCAATGCACAGCCGGGCGGCGCATCGGTTGCATTGCGCAAGCTTGTCGAGGAAGCAAGGCGCAGCAACGAGTCGAAGGACCGTGTGCGGCAGGCCCAGGAGGCCCTCTATCGGTTCATGTCGACCCTGGCAGGCGACGAGACCGGTTTCGAGGAAGCCTCGCGTGCGCTCTTCGCCGGGGATCGGAAGCTGTTCATCGCTTTGATCCAGCTCTGGCCGAAGGATCTTCGCGCCTATGCCGAGAGGCTTGCCAGTCCGGCTTTTGGGGACGAACCTTAAGAAACCGCCTTCTCCCGCACGAACATGATCGTGGGTTTATCCTTATAGGTGGTGCGTCGGAACTCACGGTAGCCGCATCGTTCCGCCACCCGGATCGAAGCCTCGTTCTCCGGCGCGATGATGCAGGCGGTGCGCACGGGACCGAAATTCTCCTCGCCCCAGAGGGTGGCGGCTCGTGCGGCCTCGGTCGCATAGCCCTTGCCTTGGCACTCGGGCGCGAGAACCCAGCCGATTTCCGGTATCCCTTCGAGCGAAGGGTCGATCTCGCGTCTGAAATCGGCGAACCCGACCTCACCCATGAAGCGGCCGGTTTTCTTTTCCGTGATGACCCAGTACCCGAAACCGAGCAGCGACCAATGCCCCACATAGCGCAGCAACCGGCCCCAGACCTCTTCCTGCGTGGAGGGTTTGCCGCCGATGAACCGCGTCACGTCCGGATTTGTCCAAAGGGCGAAGCAATCGGCGAAATCGTCCGCCTTATGGCCGCGCAGGACGAGGCGCTCGGTTTCAAGGATGGGGACGGAAGCGGGAGGAACGGTGAGCATCGGTTCATTTTCTGCATAACGATCATAGCCATGCAAGGCCCCAAGGCCCGAAAGCGCCCAGGTCTAAAGCATTCCTGCTCCCACGTTCACAGCCAGAGCGAGAATCGTGGTGTTGAACAGGAAGGACAGGATCGTGTGGGCGAGCGCCAGACGTCGCATGCGCTTGGACACGATGATTACGTCAGAGGTCTGTGCCGCGGCCCCGAGATTGAACGCGAAATAGAGGAAATCCCAGTAGTCGGGCCGATCTTTGTGCGGGAAGGCGAGGCCCTGCCGCTCGCCTTTGTCGCCGTAATATTCGTGGGCGTAATGGATGGCATAAATCGTATGCACGAAGAACCACGAACAGAGGATCGTGATGCCAGCAATGGCCAGGTGGAAGCCTTTCCCGTCGGCCCCGCCGTCGCGGATGCCGGCAAGTTCCATCGCGATGGCGGCGAGGCTTGCGATGGATGCCGCGAGCGTCAGGGCGAGCACGACGGCGGCGGCCTCGTCCTCCTGGGCGGCGCGGTTCTGCATCATGGCCGTCGAGGAACGGGCTGCCATGATTCCCGCCAGCACGAGATAGATTACCACGCCGAGATCCCAGGCCACGAGGACCCGTGAATTGAACTGCCAGGAGGACGGCAGGACCACGATGACCAGAAGGACGACGAGAGCCGCTCCGATGAGCCGCGGGCGCAGACGGACCTGATTGATAATCGACATCACAAACTGACAACTCGAATAGGATAGGGACTCTGGAGCCTGGCGCGAACTGTCCTAGATCACCAAGCCTATCCGCAAAAGGAGATCACAATGAATCGCAAGGCAAGAGCCGTTTGGCAGGGTACGGGCAAGGATGGCAGCGGCCATCTCACCTCGGATTCCGGCGTTCTGTCCTCGACGCCCTATTCCTTCAAGACCCGTTTCGAGAACGAGAAGGGCACGAACCCGGAGGAACTGATCGCCGCCGCCCATGCCGGCTGCTTCACCATGGCCCTTGCCTTCCAGCTCCAGGGCGCGGGATTCACGCCGACCGAGCTTGCCACCGAGGCGGTCGTCTCCCTCGAACAGGAGGGCAGCGGTTTCGCGATCAAGAAGTCGGCCCTCACGCTCAACGCCAACGTGCCGGGCATCGACCGCGCCAAGTTCGAGGAACTCGCCCGCGCGGCGGAGAAGAACTGTCCGGTCTCCAAGGTGCTCAACGCCGAAATCACGATGGATTTCACACTGGCGTGAGAATAATCCCGTCATCACCGGCCTCGTGCCGGTGATCTCGCTTCTGAAGAGCGCGGCGCTTTTCCAATCGGGATGGCCGGCTCAAGGCCGGCCATGACGTGAGAGGGCAAGGATGCCCTACATCGCCGCCTTCTTGTAGCTGTCGACGATGGCCTGTCCGTCGGCGCCGGCCTTCTTCAGCCAGTCCTGCGTCAGCTGCTCGCCGACCTTCTGCAGGCCTGCCTTGAGTTCGGCGCTCGGCGGCTGGACCTTCATGCCTTTTCCGGCCATCTGGTCGGTATACCACTTGGTCTTTTCCTGAGCTGTCTTCCAGCCGCGCTCCTCCGCCGTCTTGGCGGCTTTGAGCACAGCCTCCTGGGTCGGCTTGTCCAGGGCGTCGAAGGCCGCCTTGTTGACGAAGGTCAGGTTCTTCGGGATCCAGGCCTGGGTGTCGTAGAAGTGGGACAGCGATTCCCACACCTTCGAATCGTAGCCGGTGGCGCCCGAGGTCATGAAGGTGGTGACCACGCCCGTGGCGAGCGCCTGCGGCAGGTCCGCCGCCTGCACCGTGACCGGCTGCGCGCCGACGAGCTCTGCAATGCGAGCGGTACCGGGATTGTAGGAACGCCACTTCACGCCCTTCAGATCCTCGACGGTGTTGATGTCCTTCTTGGCAAAGATGCCCTGCGGCGGCCACGGCACCGCGAACAGCAGCATCAGGCCCTGGCTCGCCAGCTTCTTCTCGATGGCCGGCTTCTGCACATCCCAGAGCTTCTTCGCCTGGTCGAACGAGGTGGCGAGGAAGGGCACCACGTCGAGGCCGTAGACCGGATCCTCGTTCTCGTGCAGCGACATCAGCACCTCGCCGGCCTGGGCCTGTCCGGTCTGCACCGCGCGCTTGATTTCCGGGGCCTTGAACAGCGAGGCATTGCCGTGAACCGTGATCTGGAGCTTGCCGCCCGTCGCGTCGGCGACGTCCTTGGCGAAGGCATTCAGGTTCTCGGTGTGGAAATTGTCCGACGGATAGGCGGCGGGCAGGTTCCATTTGGTCTGCGCCATGGCGGGCGCTGCCAGGAGCAGGGCTCCCGCAAGGCTCAAACCGAAGCGTGTCATGTGTTTCATCGTCGTTCTCCCTCTGGTTCTTATGGAGTGGTCTATTCCGGGAAGGCCGTTCGCGGCAGCCACAGCGCAATGTCCGGAAAAGCCGTGATGATGGCAACGGCGGCAACGAGCAGGAAGAAGAACGGCAAAGCCGCCCGGGCAATAGTGAAACTATCGCGCCCGCTCATGTTCTGCAGCACGAAGAGGTTGAATCCGACCGGCGGCGTGATCTGGGCCATCTCCACGAGGATGATGAGGAACACGCCGAACCAGACGAGGTCGAAACCCGCCTGCTTCACCATGGGCAGTACGACCACCGTGGTGAGCACGATCATCGAGATGCCGTCGATGAGGCAGCCCAGGAGGATGTACATGACCGTGAGGGCCGCGATCAGCACGTAGGGCGACAGGTGCAGCGACTCGACCCAGGAGGCCAGGGCCACGGGAATGCCCGTATAGGCCATGGCCGCGGTCGTGAATGCGGCGCCGGCCAGGATCAGCATGATCGTGACCGTCAAGCGCGTCGCGCTCAACAGGCTCTGGACGAAGGTCGTCCATGTCAGGGTGCCGGACCACCAGGCCAGAATGAGCGCGCCCGTCACGCCCCAGGCGGCGCATTCCGTCGCCGTCGCCCAGCCGAAGATCAGCGAGGCGAAGATCGTGGCGATCAGCAGGAGGACGGGGAGCAGCTTTGCCGAGCGCCGGAGCTTGAAGGCGAAACTCGTCCGGGGCTCGGGCGGCGGCGACTTGCCGGGATTGAGAGCCGACCACAGGATGATGTAGCCGGAATAGAGCGCCATCACGACAAGGCCCGGCAGGAAGCCCGCGAGGAAGACCTGGATCACGGACACGTTCGCCGCAATGGCATAGACCACCATGGGAATGGACGGCGGGATCAGGAGGCCGAGGGTGCCGGAACCGGCAAGGCTCCCCAGGCTCATCATGTCGTCGTAACCGCGCTTCTTGAGCTCGGGCAGGGCGATCTTGCCCACGGTGGCGCAGGTTGCGGCGGAAGACCCTGACACGGCGGCAAAGACGCCGCATCCCACGACGTTCACGTGCAGCAGGCGCCCGGGAAGCCAGTTCAGCCAGGGCGCCAGCCCCTGGAACATCTGCTCCGACAGGCGCGTACGGAACAGGATCTCGCCCATCCAGATGAAGAGCGGCAGGGCCGCAAGGGTCCAGGAGGCGGAACTCGCCCAGACGGTCGTCGCCAGGACCGGGCCGATCGGCACCGTCGTGACCATGAGGATGGCCGCGAAGCCCACCAGGATCAACGCGATGCCGATCCAGACGCCGAGCGCCAGGAGCCCGAGGAGGAAGCCGAAGAGAATTGCCGCCGTGGCGACGAGGCTGAGGTCCGAGAACATGTCCTAGAGCCCGCTCTCGGCTGCGCGGTTGACGATCTCCTCGGGCGTGGCCGCCGGCGGCTTCTCGTAGCGCGGCGCCCCTCCCGTCAGCACATGAACCAACTCGTCCATAAAGGCGACGGCGAGGATCGTCAGGCCGAGCGAGTAACCGAGCTGTGGGAGCCAGAGCGGCACGGCCACGACTCCCTGAGACATGTCGTTGAAACGCCAGCTGTCATAGGTCATCTGCACGGCATGCCAGGCAAAGAACGTAACGATCGCGGATCCGATGATCAGGCAGACGATCTCGACCGCGCGCCTCCCGGCGGCAGGCAGGCGGTCGAGGACGAGCCCGATGCGAATCAGTTCCCCGGACCTGAAGGTATAGGCGAGCCCCAGGAAGGCCATCGAGGCCATGGACCAGGCGGCAAAATCGTCTCCGGCCGGAATGTTGATACCGGGTCCTCGCCCCAGGGACAGGCCCATCATCAGGAGGAAGATCACGAGGAGGAAAACGCCAGCGAGGTAGCCGGCGAAGCGGTAAAGGCCGTCGAGGAAGTTTCGGATCATGCGGTCCGTTTCGGATTCTCGGCGAGAAAGCTTGGCCGATTTTAGGAGCATTCTCCGAACGAGCAAGCGGTTCCTTGCCGTGCCATTGCACAGGGGTTGCGCAAAACTTGGGAGACTGCCCATCTTCTTGACAGAACCAATCTCCCCCTCCGCCGTTGAGAGATCAGACGTGACAGTGCGTCACTGATATTCAGGAGGAATACATGGCTTCAAAGCATCTCATGATGGCTCTTCTCGGAACGGCTCTTCTGTCGGCCCCGGCTCTCGCCCAGAATCAGCCCGCCACCTCGTCGACCAGCCCGAACGCCGCTTCGTCGACCACATCGGCCGGGTCCATGTCCAGCGGCAACTGGATGACGCAGGAGCGTGCCGGCCAATGGCGTGCATCGAAGATCGAAGGCCTGAACGTCTACAACAACAACAACGAGAAGATCGGCGACATCAGCGAGCTGCTGGTGGATCAGAGCGGCAAGATCGAGGCCGTTGTGATCGGCGTCGGCGGTTTCCTCGGCATGGGCGAACATGACGTGGCCGTTCCCTTCGACCAGATCAAGTTCGTCAACGAGGCGCGCGCGAACACGACCGCCTCGAACACCACGACCGGCACGGCCGGAACCGCCACCACCGCCCCGGCTACGACGGGTTCGACTGCAGGCTCGACCACGACTACAACGACAACCACGACGTCCAGCAATAACATGAATCGGTCCGCTCCCGATCATGCCATGCTGGACATGACCAAGGATCAGCTGAAGGCTGCTCCGGAGTTCAAGTACAACCGCTAAGCCGTTTCCAGCGGATAAGAGAAAGGGGTCCGGCGGGCCCCTTTCTTGTTGGCTGCTCATGATTTCTGGTGGGCGATGATCCGGTCCTTGATCGCATCGTAGGCGTTCTGCGGAATGATCTTCTTGTCCACGAGTTCATTCTTGGCCTTGTAGGGGCGGCCCTTGATGATCGCATCCGCCCGAGCCGAGCCGATCTGAGGCAGCTTGTCGAGCTGGTCCTTGGACGCGGTGTTGATATCAATGAGCGCGCTCGTGGACGATGTGGTGCTCGGCATCGGCTTGGCGGCACCCGTCGCAGGAGCTGTGCCGGTCATCGGCGGCTTCGCGGAGGTGCCGGGCGTGGCGGTGCCCGGAGCGGCGGTTTGGGCGAAAGCGGGCGAGACGAGCAGAGAGCCGAGGGCGATCAAGGCCCCGAGATGAGATAAGCGCATCGTATCCTCCTTTGACGGCCGGGTTGGTCCCGAAATCCTTCACCCGGCATCATCAGAGGAGAGAATTAGAGCACAGTTAGGCTGGAGCGACCTATCGTCGGGCTACCCGAAGGCAGGTTTCGCGCGGCATCGGTGGTACCCGCATGTCTCTTTTGCCACTCCTCTTGGCACCGGACCGGATGCGACCTCCCGCCTCTGTTGCAGGGCTCGCCAAAGATCGCCTCCCGTGATAGAACAAAACACGAACAATTCTGCGGAAGATCCATGGACGAGAAGCTTGCCAAGAAGCTGCGTATCCTGGCGGACGCGGCGAAATACGACGCCTCCTGCTCCTCCTCCGGCGCGCCCAGGCGCAAGGCCGACGCAGGAGGCCTGGGCTCGACGGACGGCAACGGCATCTGCCACGCCTACACGCCGGACGGGCGCTGTGTTTCGCTGTTGAAGATCCTGCTGACTAATTACTGCCTGTTCGACTGCGCCTATTGCGTGAACCGGCGGTCGTCCAACGTGAAACGGGCGAAGTTTTCGGTCGACGAAGTGGTGACGCTCACGGTCGAGTTCTACAAGCGCAACTATATCGAGGGTCTGTTTCTGTCCTCCGGCATCATCCGTTCGCCGGATTACACCATGGAGCAGATGCTGCTGGTGGCCAAGAAGCTGCGCCGCGACCGCGGCTTTCGGGGCTACATCCACCTGAAGACCATTCCCGAGGCGAGCCCCTGGCTCATCGAGGAAGCGGGCCTGTGGGCCGACCGGCTGTCGATCAACCTCGAACTGCCGACGGAAAAGAGCCTGGAGCGGCTGGCGCCGGAGAAGGATGGCGCCTCTATCGAGACCGCCATGGCGCAGATGTTCGAGCGCATCGAGGAGGCGCGCGAGGAGCAGCGCCATTTCTCGCCGGCCGGCCAGACGACTCAGATGATCGTCGGCGCGGACGACACCACGGATGCGGACGTGCTGCGCACATCCGCCAAGCTTTATGGCCATTACGCCATGAAGCGTGTCTATTATTCCGCCTTCAGCCCGATCCCGGATTCGAGCGCCATCCTGCCCCTGAAATCGCCGCCTCTGATGCGCGAGAGCAGGCTCTATCAGGCCGATTGGCTGCTGCGCTATTACGGCTTCGACGTGGACGAGATCGCCGCCGGGACCGACAAGGGCATGCTCGACCTCGACGTCGATCCGAAGCTTGCCTGGGCGCTGAAAAACCGACACCGCTTTCCCGTCGACGTGAACCGGGCCGAGCGCGAGATGCTGCTGCGCGTCCCAGGCCTCGGGGCCCGGGCGGTCGACAAGATCGTGGTGGCGAGAAAGCACACGACCTTGCGCCTGGAGGATGTCGCCCGCCTCACCTCCGGACTGAAGCGTGCCAAGCCCTTCCTCATCACGGCCGACCATCACCCGAAAGCGAGGCTCGATGCTCTCGGTCTGCGTGAACGGCTGATCGAGAAACCGGAACAGTTGAGCCTGTTCGGATGAGCCGACCTGCGGTTGTCATCCTGAGACTGCGCAGCAGAACCCGAATCGTGGGGTGGACCCCCACGTCATCACCGGGCTTGTCCCGGCCATCTCGATTAGGAACAGCACCGCGTTTCACGGTCGAGATCACCGGCACAAGCCCGATGATGACAGCAAAAGACGTTTCGTCCAGGACGAGAGGAACCCCATGAGCCTCCACCGCATCACGCTCAGAACCGGCGCCGATCACCAAACCTTCCGCCAGGCCGTGCGGCGGCTGATCGCCGAGGAACTGGCGCCGCAGCATGTGGTCTTCGCCGTCGATGACACCCCTGCTCTGTTCGGGGAAGAAGCCATGGGCGATGCGCCTCCGGTTACGATCCCGAAGGGTGTGGCACGGCTGATCGAGCATGTGGTCTGCCACAGGGATCCGGAGCGCTATGCTCTGCTCTACCAGCTCGTCTGGCGGGTGCTGAACGGCGAACGCGATCTGCTCGAGGTCGCGAGCGACCCGCTCGTGCACCGCATCGACCTGATGGCGCGGTCCGTGCGGCGCGACCTGCACAAGATGCATGCCTTCGTGCGCTTCAGGCGGATGACCACGGAGGATCTCGAGCGCTTCGCCGCCTGGTTCGAGCCCGAGCATTTCATCCTGGAGGCGGCAGCTCCATTCTTCGTCGACCGCTTCCGCTCCCTGGACTGGACGATTCTCACGCCCATCGGCTCGGTGCGTTGGGACCGCCGGACTCTGACTGTCGGGCCGCCGGCGCAGCGCGAGGATGCGCCCGCGGAGGACAGTTTCGAGGAGGGCTGGCGCGGCTATTACGAGAGCGTGTTCAACCCGGCCCGGGTGAACCCCACCGCCATGCGGGCCGAGATGCCGAAGAAGTACTGGCGCAACATGCCCGAGACCGCGGCGATCCCCGGCCTGATCCAAACCGCCTCCCGGCGCGTTGAACGGATGATCGAACAGGAGGCGACGATGCCCGCCAAACGCACCCCTGAGCGTGCTCTTGAGGCCATGTGGGATCAGGAGCCGAAGAATCTGGAAGAGCTCAACGCCATCATCGCCAAGGCCGGTCCTCTCGTGCCCGGCGCGACCCAGGCGGTGTTCGGCGAGGGCCCGGCCCATGCTGAGATCGTCTTCGTCGGCGAGCAGCCGGGCGACCAGGAGGACCTGCAGGGACGTCCCTTCGTGGGGCCTGCCGGCAAGCTCCTGACCAAGGCCCTGAAGGAAGCCGGCATCGACCGCGAGCAGGTCTACCTCACCAATGCGGTGAAGCATTTCAAATTCGAGCAGCGTGGGCACCGGCGCATCCATTCCAAGCCCACGGCCGGCGAGGTCAAACATTACCGGCCCTGGCTGATGAAGGAGCTTGAACTGGTCAGGCCCAAGTTGGTGGTGGCGCTCGGAGCGACGGCGCTTCTGGCGCTGACCGGCAAGGCAACGCCGATCACCCGCTCGCGCGGGCGGGCCCGATTCGGGCCTTACGAAGCCTACGTCACGGTGCACCCGTCCTACCTGCTGCGCCTGCCCGACGAAGCGACCAAGCGGGAAGCCTATGAGGCGTTCCTGAACGACCTGCGCCGTATTCACGATCTCGCGAAAGCCGATCTGGAAACCGGAGAACTGCCGCTGGCGGCGGAATAGGACATTCCTGCAACAGCTCCGACACAGGGCGTTAACCGCCGTTAACCGCCCCTTAAACCGCCACATTTAGGGTGCTCCAGAGCATGAAAGGCCGGACGATATACCGGCCAGATCGATGCGGGGTTTAAGAGGTGGCGAACGGACGCGACCGGCGCGAGCCGGTCTTCGATGCGACCGCTGGGGAAGCGGGGGAGCTGGAATTTCGCCTCTCGCCCGAGGACCGGGCAGGGGGGACCATGACGCGCAGGCGAGCTTCTTCAAACGGCGGGGGCGGACCGCGCCGTCCGGCCAAGCTCAAGAAATCCAAGGGCAAGGGTGGCCGTTCCCTCTTCAGCAAGCTTGTTTATGCCGGACTGGTGCTCTGCCTTTGGGGCGTCATCGGGATCGGTGGCGTGGTGGCCTATTACGCCTCGCAGCTGCCGCCCATCGACCAGCTCACGGTGCCGAAACGCCCGCCGAACATCGCCATCATGGCGAGCGATGGCTCGCTCCTGGCCAATCGCGGCGAGACCGGCGGACGCACGGTCTCGCTCAAGGAGCTCCCGCCTTATCTGCCGAAGGCCTTCGTGGCGATCGAGGACCGGCGCTTCTACGACCATTTCGGCATCGATCCCGTCGGCATCGCCCGCGCGATCTACCGCAACATAGCTCATAAGGGCGGCCTGCAGGGCGGCTCGACCCTGACCCAACAGCTCGCCAAAAACCTCTTCCTGACCCAGGAACGCACTGCCTCGCGCAAGATCCAGGAAGCGATCCTGGCGCTCTGGCTCGAGCGCAATTACTCGAAGGACCAGATCCTCGAGCTTTACCTCAACCGGGTCTATTTCGGCGCGGGCGCCTACGGCGTCGAGGCCGCCTCCCAGCGCTACTACGGCAAATCCGCCCGCAATATCTCGCTCTCGGAAGCGGCCGTGCTGGCAGGGCTCGTCCAGTCGCCCTCGCGCTTGGCGCCCAATCGCAATCCCGAGCGGGCGCAGGCCCGCGCGGAGTTGGTGATCGCGGCCATGAACGAGCTCGGCTTCATCACGCCGGGCATGACCAAGACGGCGCTCGGCGCTCCCGCCGAACCTGTGCGCCCGAACAGCGCGGGCTCGGCCAATTACGCCGCCGATTACGTGATGGACGTGCTCGACGATTTCGTCGGCAACGTGGAATCCGACATCGTCGTCTCGACCACCATCGAACCCACCATGCAGGCGACCGCCGAGCGTGTTCTCGTGGAGGAACTCAACGCCAAGGGCCAGAAATTCAACGTGAGCCAGGGCGCCTTCGTGGCCCTGCAGCCCGACGGCGCCGTCAGGGCGCTGGTGGGCGGCCGCAACTACGAGACGAGCCAGTTCAACCGGGCGACGGCCGCCCGCCGTCAGCCCGGTTCGTCCTTCAAGCCCTTCGTCTATCTCACCGCCGTGGAGCGCGGCTACACGCCTGACTCGGTCCTTGAGGACGGTCCGGTCAATTTCGGTGGCTGGGCTCCCAAGAACTATGACCGCAAGTATCGCGGCCCCATCGCGCTGCGCGACGCCCTGGCGCTCTCGCTCAACACCATCGCGGTCAAGCTCAACATGGAGGTGGGACCGAAGAACGTGGTGCAGACGGCGCAGCGGCTCGGCATTGCCTCGCCCTTGCAGGCCAACGGTTCGCTCGCGCTCGGCACCTCGGAGGTGACGCCGCTCGAGCTCGTCTCCGCCTATGCGGCCTTCGCCAACGGCGGCATGGGCGTTGTGCCTTACGTGATTGCCCAAGTGAAGACCACGGACGGCAAGCTGATCTACAAGCGCCCGAACTCGGGCGGCCTGGGCCGCGTCATCGATCCGGGCGCCGTCGCGATGATGAACGAGATGATGCACAACACCTTCGTCATCGGCACGGCGCGGTCGGCGCAGGTTCCCGGCTGGCTCATGGCCGGAAAGACCGGAACGACCGACGACTTCAAGGATGCCTGGTTCGTGGGTTTCACGGGCAATCTCGTGGCGGGCGTCTGGCTCGGCAACGACGACGGCACGCTGACCAAGCGGGTGAGCGGCGGCAATCTTCCGAGCGAGATCTGGCACAACTTCATGAAGGTTGCCCTGAAGGACCAGCAGCCCGTGCCCCTTCCGGGCAGCGAGCGCTTCCGGAACGATGTGCCGGTGGCCGATGCGGCCACCGATCCCCGCTATGCCAATGCGGGCAACGGCGACAACGCCTGGATCCCACCCCAGCCTGCTCCCCAGCGCCGTGCCAGCCGCGAAAAGAACTTCTTCGAGAAGCTGTTCGGACTTTGAGGCCGTTATCCACGTCTCCAACACTGTCATTCCGGAGCGGCTCGTCAGAGCCGAGCCCGGAACCCATAGCCTCTGACGGTGCCGAAAGAAGCGTCACGCTGCTCGCTCTTTCTTGAGACCTCATGATCATGGATTCCGGGCTCCGCTGCGCGGCCCCGGAATGACGGTTTATCCGCTCGTAAAAATCCTCAACTCATTACCTGCCACGTAATCGCCAAGGCTCTCTGCCCCCGGCATGCTCGCTTCACCACTCAGGAAGGAGCCTGCCATGCCAACCTACGCCATCGGCCATCTGCATGACGTCAATGTCGGTCCCGACATCGTCGAATACCTGCGTCGCATCGACGAGACCCTCACCCCGTTCGACGGGTGTTTCATCATTCACGGCGGACCCGCCACGGTGGTGGAAGGGTCCTGGTCGGGCGACCTGATCGTGATCGCGTTTCCGGACAGGGATAGTGCCTGCGCCTGGTACGACTCGCCTGCCTATCGCCGGATCCTGCCGCTGCGGACCGAGAACTCGCGCGGCGACGTCTTCTTCATCGACGGGGTCTCGGCAGACCATAGGGCCGCCGATGTCGTCGCGAAGCTTCCCATGGCGGATCAACCCTTGGGCTGATGCCCCCGCGCCCGCCTTGTCGCCAGGAACAGGGCGAGCGCCAGCACGCCGGTCGTGGCGATGGTGGCGGTCAGAGGAATCGCGGAGGCGTCGAGGTTGCGCCCCAGCAGAATCCCCACGATAGCGGCGAATGACATCTGGCAGATCCCAAGCAGGGACGAGGCCGCGCCGGCGCGGTCCGGAAAGGGCATCAGCGCCGAGGCCATGGATTGCGGCATGGTGAGGCCGACGCCCACGCCGTAGAGCGCCATGGGAGCACTGATGCTCAAGGACGACGGAACGCCCACGAGCACCAGGGCCAGCATGGTCACGCCGCCGAGCGCGAGGCAGGTCACGCCGATCCTGATCGTGCCGTCGAGCCCGAAACGGCCGACGAAGCGTTGCGCGAGCATGGTGCCGGTCATGAAGCCCACGACCACGAAGGTGAAGGAGAAGGCGAAGGACAGCTCGTCGAGGTGGTAGATCTTCTGCAGCACGAAGGACGAACCGGAAATGAAGGCGAAGAGCCCGCCATAGGTGAGCATGGACAGGCCCACATAGGTCCGGTAGCCCGCATGTCCGAGAAGAAGCCGGAAGCCGCCCAGGATCGACGGGAACGAGATCGGCGCGTCCGATTTCCGGCGGATGCTCTCCGGCATGCGCCACAGGATCGTGGCGGCGAGCGCGACACCGAACAGGATCATGACGCCGAAAGTGACCCGCCATCCGGACAGGCGCTCGATCACGCCGCCGAGGATCGGCGCGGCCGCCGGCACCACGCCCATGATCGTGCCCATGCGCGACAGCTCGCGTCCCGCGCGCGGTCCCTCGTAGAAGTCGCGCACGATGGCGCGCCCGAGCACGATGGGTCCCGAGGCGCCCAGCGCCTGCAGGAAGCGGGCCCCGATCAGCGTCTCAATGTTGGGTGAGAGGGCGCAGATCAGGCTGGCAATGGTGAAGAGACCAAGCCCGAAGAGCAGCACGGGCTTGCGCCCGATCCGGTCGGAGATCGGCCCGTAAAAGAACTGTCCGGCGGCAAAGCCGAGAAGGAAGGCCGACAGGGTCAGCTGCGTCTGGCCCGTGCTTGCCTGAAGACCTGTGGCGATGGCCGGCAGCGAAGGCAGATACATGTCCGTGGAGAGAGGCCCAAGCGCCGTGAGCAGCGCCAGGACAGCCGTGAGGGCCAGGGTATCAGGCTTGAGCATGGAATGATCGCAGCAACGAAGGAGTCTCGACCTAACTCGGAAAGATCTCGCTGTCACGGGTTCAAGCCGCGACATCGGGATGCCATTGGACCTGCCGTTGCAAATGCACTCAAGAGTAGAACTATGGAGATAGGGCATCGGAAGCGGATGCTCGCGAGGATGCCTTAACCTGTTATTAATATTACCTTTTTTTGCGACATTGCCTTTGCGCAAAGGCTCTTTGCGAATAATCTGTTACGACATAACATTATGATTCTAAACGAAGATTCCGAAATGAAAGTACAGATTGCGGGTGAGCGTTGCGGAACCTGCTTGTTCGGATAGCACCTACATTTCAATCGTTCACATATGATCCATCGAGGCGGATTGACCGCCAAGCCTTTGAACAGGGGACTTCCGATGGACAAATCTGCTGATGATCTGATCGTGATCCAGACTGGAGACGTCTTGTCGGATGTCACTAAGCCTCTTGAGGCGGACGAAGAGTCATCGACGCAGAAGGCGACGACTTTCGGACTTGCCGCCGCTGGAAACCCAAGCGTCATCACCGGCACTGCCGGCAACAACGATCTCGGCAGCCATAGCAGTACCACCGCTACGACGATCTATGGCGACCTCGGATATGACACGCTGCGAGGCGGCACCGGCAACGACAAGCTTTATGGCGGCGACGATGACGATCTTCTGATCGGATGGCGCGGCAACGATACCCTGGATGGCGGCGACGGCTACAACGACACCGTATCCTATGAGACGGAAACGGGCGGCGGCGCTGTCGTGATCAACCTCACGGCCGACGCCTGGACCTATAACGGCCAGACCTATGCGTCCATGACGGGCAAGGACACCTGGGGAGGTATCGACACCTATGTGAGTATCGAATCGTTGGTCGGCTCCCAGGGGAACGACATCATCAATGCGTCCGATACGCCGGACCAGTTCACCCTCAACGGCGGCGCGGGCAACGACACCCTCATGGGCGCCGGGAGCGAATGGGATAAGGATTATCTCATCGGCGGCGCCGGCGACGACCTCCTGATCGGCGGCATCGCGTATTTCCAGGGCAATGCTGCCGTCCAGGTGAATCTGGCAACGGGAATCGCCACCGGACAAGGCACCGATACCCTGCAATCCATCACGTATGTCGTCGGCAGCAGCAGCGGCGACGTCCTCAAGGCCGGCAGTGAAGCCGTGACGCTCGACGGTGCCGCGGGCAACGACACGCTCTATGGCAGCAACGCCCAAGATTGGCTGTATGTGGGATCGGGCACCGACGTGGTGTATGGCTCGGCAGGCAACGATCAGATCTACGCCAACGGGGCAACGACCCTGCGCTACGACCAGATGTCCGTGCTCGATGCCACCGGAAAGAATCTGGCCGGTATGATCTTGGCGGATCTGGCCCAAGGATATGTCAAAAAGTACATCAGCGGATCGAGCATCCCTCGATGGGATGAAGATCGGATCTATTCTTCAGCGATCGATCTGGTTGCGACCAAATATGACGATACCGTCACCGGCAACAGCCTGAACAACCATCTCTTCGGCCTTTCCGGAAACGACAGCCTCAGCGGCGCTGGCGGCGACGACGTGCTCACGGGCGATATCGGCAGCGACACGCTCGACGGCGGCATCGGCAACGATACCCTGGACGGAGGTCTCAACAACGACCTTCTGAAGGGCGGAGATGGTCACGACAGCATTCTCGCCGGCAGCGGTCGAGATACGCTGGACGGCGGGAACGGCAACGACACCCTCGACGGCGGCATCGGCGCCGACAGCATGGTGGGTGGCGCAGGCAACGACGTCTACTATGTCGACAATCTCAAGGATTCCGTCACGGAACTGGCCAATGGCGGCACCGATACGGTCTATGTGTCGGTCAGTGGTTTCGATCATCTCAAGCTGGCCAATATCGAGAACGTGGTTCTCGTCGGCGAAGGCAGCATCGACTACAGCAACCGCGCCCCGACCATTCTCGGCGCCTCCAGCCCGACCCGGGTGACGGTGGCGGATACGGGCGTCGTCAATCCGTTTGCAAATATCACCATCGACGACAACGGTTCCTGGGTCACCGTCACGGTGAAGATGAGCCAGCTCATCGGCGCCTTCACCAATCTGGGCTCTGGTGTTTACGACCGGCTTGCCGGCACTTATACGGTGAGCGGCGACATCGCGACCGTTCAGGCCGCCCTGCGCGGCCTGCAATTCAGCCAAAATCTTTCGCCTAACGCGACGTCCGCCGGCGCGGTCGGATCTATTACGGGCAGCAGTTCCTTTACGATCAGCGTGGTGGACGATCACGGCATCGCCTCCGTGCCGAACAGCAATATCTCGGTTGATGTGGTGGCGCAGAACCGGGCGCCGATTCTGATCGCTCCGACGGCGGCCTATACGATGTCGGACACCGACAACGTGAATCTGGCAGCGCCGTTCGCGAACACGACCATCATCGAGCCGAACAGCTTTGATATGGTCACAGTGACGATCGCTCTGGACTCGGCCGCGAAAGGTGCTTTGATCGGCACGAGTGGATCTTACGATGCAGCGACAGGCATCTACACCGTCACCGCAAGAGGCAATGAGATCAGCTCGATCATTCGTGCGCTCAAATTCAACCCGACGGATCGGACCACCAACGGCATCGAGACCACGCAGTTCACGATTACCGTGACCGATGCTGCAGGCGCATCGAGCGGGCCGGTCAGCACCATCAAGGTGAACTCTGTCCACGGCACGGCTCCCGCCAATTCACCGCCTGTCGTCTCGGGATCGGACACGATCGGGTATGGAGTCGACCCCTTAAATCCCAAGATCCTCTTTACTAAGCTGACGATCTCCGACAGCAGCCCGAGTGTCACTGCGACGGTGGCCATGAATGATCGGAATTACGGAACGTTCATGAATCTCGGCACCGGCTCCTACGATGCGGTGGCCGGGACATATACCGTCAGCGGCACGGCGGCTCAGGTTCAGGCGGCAATCCGGGCTTTGAAGTTCAACGCCCTGCAGACTACCAACGTGAAGTTCACCATCACTGTGACGGATGGGTCTTACACCACGATCAACGAGAGTTTCACCGCGCAACCGACGATGCCGAACCGGGCGCCGATCATCCAGGCGCAGCCTGTGACGGTGACGATTGCGGATAACGAAGAAGACGCTCTCGTGACCCCCTTCGCCGGCGTGGTCCTCGATGATCCGGATGCGGATATTTATAGTTCCTCCTTCCAGCTCAGGGTTTATCTCGACGATCCGTCCAAGGGCGTTCTCGTGCCGGGCCAAGGCGGAAGCATCATGGTCAACACCGATCCCGTGAACGGTTATTATTTCTATACCATCTCGGGAACATTGCAGACCATCCAAGCAGCCCTGAGGGCGCTGGAATACAATCCGCGAATGCGCCCGGATGCGGAGAACGGCAGTATCGAGACCAGCACCTTCACCATCAAGCTTTATGATGCATCAGGTCTCTCGATCACGAACACCAATGTCCGGGTGAATTCGGTCCATGGCACGCTCCCGAACGCGGCACCTGTCATCGAGGGTGCTGAAGCGCCTGTGGTGACGGCCATTACGGATGCGGATGTGGCCTCGCCCTTCGCCGATGTGAGGATCACGGACGACAGCGCGTCGGTGACGGTCACCATCGTCATGGACAACCCTTCGGAGGGTGAGTTCATGAATCTGGGCCTCGGTAACTACAACAGGATCGCCGGCAGCTACACGATCGCCGGAACGGCGGCCGAGGTTCAGGCTGCGATCCAGGCGCTACAGTTCAGCCCGGCCGATCGCCCGGACGCGCAGGTCGGATCCGTCCAGACCACGAACTTCACGATCACGGCTTCGGACGGAACCTATTCTACCACGAACACGAACGTTTCCGTGAATGCAACGGCGACGAATCACGCTCCCACGATCGAGGCACCGGTTCACACCGTGACGATCGCTGACGATGAGGAAGTCGATCTCGCCACGCCGTTCTCGGACGTGTCGATTGGTGACACGAATGCCAACGACATTGTCACAGTGACGATTACGCTGGATAGCGCCGACAAGGGTGTTCTGGTTCCGGTCTATGGTGGCGTCTATAATGAGGATTTGGGAATCTTCACGTTCACCGGTTCAGTGGCAGACGCCCTGGCGGCGGTACAGGCCCTGCAATACAATCCTACGAATCGCCCCGACGCGGCAAACGGCAGCATCGAAACCTCGCATTTCACCATCGCGGTAACGGATGCAGGCGGCCTCTCGGCCGCTCCGAACACCAATATCAGCGTGGATTCGGTCCATGGCGGAAGCCAGGTAAACCAAGCGCCGGCCATCGGCGGCGTTGATGCCCCCGTGACGGTAACGATTGCCGATACCGACGTTGCCTCACCCTTCGGAAATGTGACGATCTCGGACGACGGTGCGTGGGTGAGAGTCACCATCGCCATGGATACTGCTTCCAAGGGTGAGTTCACCAATATAGGCAGCGACAGCGATGCAGGCATCGGCCACTACGACAGGAGCGCCGGTACCTACACGGTGACCGGGACGATTGCTCAAGTCGAGGCCGCGATCCATGCTCTGCGGTTCAATCCCGCGGACCGCATCGCTCCCGTCGGCTCCGTCCAAACGACGAACTTCGCGATCTCCATCGTCGACGATCAAGGTGTCGCAGGCCAGTCGAACAGCAACATCTCCGTCGCATCCCTCGCATCGAACATTGCGCCGAATGCGCCTCAACTGGCCGGAGGCTCGATCAACGACATGGCAGCCACCGGCAGCCAAGTCGGCACTCTTTCGGCCAGCGACCCGAACGGCGATACGCTCACCTATACCTTCAGTCAGGCTCTGGCCGGCTCCAACGGCCTGATCAGCGCGGATGGACGGTTCGAGATCGTCAACAACCTGATCGTCGTGCGTGATGCGAAACTCATCCAGGTCGCGCAGGATACCAGCTTCACGTACAGCGTGACTGCATCGGACGGGCATGGCGGCCTCACCGCCGGTGACGTTTCCATCGCCGTTGCGGATATCAACAAGGCTCCGACGAACCTTCAGCTCGCCGGCTCCGTGGTGCAGGAGAATGTCGATGAGGGACATGTCATCGGGCTGGTCTCGGCCAGCGATCCGAATGGAACAGCTCTGTCCTATACTCTTGTGAACGATGCCGGCGGCAGTGTCGAACTCGTGGATGGCCAACTGCGTGTCAAGGACGCGACGAAGATCGACTTCGAGCAGCACGCCCAGTTCTCCGTCACAGTCGCCGTCAGCGACGGGTTCGAGACGGTGAACAAGATCTTCACAATCACCGTCGAAGACCAGCGTCGTGAGAATGTGGTTGGGAACGGCGGGGATAATGTGATCCGCGGCGGCAACATGAACGACACTCTCAACGGCGCGGACGGTAACGACACCTTGTTCGGCGGCGAGGGCCGCGACGTGCTGACGGGGGGCACCGGGGCGGACTCTTTCGTCTTCAATACGGTCGTCATGAAGACGACGGCCGACTCGATCATGGATTTCAGCCTCGCCGACGGGGATCGCATCTATCTCTCGCACAAGATCTTCACCGGCCTCGGGCTCGGACAGCTCAGCGCCAGCGCCTTCGCGCTCGGCACCCAAGCTCATGATCAGGACGACCGGATCATCTACGATCAGGCGACAGGGCGTCTTTTCTACGACCTGGACGGCACTGGCGGCGCGACGAGAGACATCAAGCCGATCCTGTTCGCCACGATCAACGAGAACGGTGTGAAGCAGGCGTTGACCCACGCGAGCTTCTATCTGATCTGACGCCAGAGGGGGCTGGAGGAAGGCGGTTCTTCAGCGAAGAGCCGCCTTTCGCATTCAGGGCCGACGAGCTGTTTCGTCGAGACCGTTCTCACGGTGGCGGACCTTCGGATCCGCACGATGCCCAGGCATCAGGCCGCGCGCACGGTCGCCAGGAAATTGTTGACCTGGGTGCGCAGGTGCTCGGCCTGACTCACGAGGGCCGAGGAGGATGTCAGCACCTGATGGGCCGCAACTTCCGTCTCCTCGGCCACCTGGGCCACCTTGTTGATGTTGGCCGTCACCTCGCCCGTGCCGGCGGACGCCTGGTTTACCGAGGAGACGATTTCCTGTGTGGCGGCTCCCTGCTGGTCTACCGCCATGGCGATGCTGCTCGATACATCGCTCATTGCCTTGATGCGCTGGGTGATGCCGTTGATCGCCTCCACGGCCTGGGAGGTCGATGTCTGGATCGCGGCGATCTGGCTCGAGATGTCGGCGGTGGCCTTCGAGGTCTGGTCGGCGAGCGACTTCACCTCGGTTGCCACCACGGCGAAGCCCCGGCCGGCCTCCCCGGCGCGCGCAGCCTCGATGGTGGCGTTGAGCGCCAGCAGGTTCGTCTGGCCGGCAATGGCCGAGATCATGTCGATGACCGCGCCGACCCGGTCGGCGGCGGCGCTGAGCTGGGAGACGATCTCGGTGGTCGAGGTCGCAGCCTGCACGGCTTCGCTGGACATGACGGCGGATTGCTCGACCTGGCGGCTGATCTCGCTCACGGAAGCGCCGAGCTCTTCCGTGGCGCTGGACATGGCCAGCACATTGGCCGAGGTCTGCTCGGCGGCCGCCGCGACGGCGGTGGAACGCGAGGAGGTCGCCTGGGCCGAATTCGTCAGCTGCTCCGCCGTCACCTGCATGTGTCCTGCAGCCGTCGAAACGGATTGAATGATCTCGCCGATCGCGCCGTCGAAGGTCTCGGCCAGCTCGATCATCATCCGCTTGCGCTGGACCTCGGAGGCCTCGCGGGCCTGGACCGCCTCGAGTTCGAGCGCCTTGTTGCGTACCATGCGGTCCTTGAAGACCTGCACGGCCTCGATCATCTGGCCAATGTCGCGGCTGCGGTTGGCGGAGGGAAGCTCGGCCGCGAGATCGTCATTCGCCAGACGGCGCATGACCGAGGTCAGGTTGCGCAGGGGCGCCACGATGCTGAAGCGCGTCATCAAAAGGCTGATCAGAAGCCCGAGGAGAATGCCGATGGCGGCGACGCCGATCTGGAGCCTGATCGCAGCGTTCGCTCCCTCCTCGGAAGTCGAGCGCATCGTGGCGAGCTTCTTGGCCGTATAGGCGCTGTAGGCCTTCACCGTGTCGGTGACATTGCGCTGAGCGGCCAGCCCCTTCTCCACTTCGGCGTTCATGACGGATTGGTCGGAGCCCTTGTCGGAGGCCGCCACCTTGATCATGGAGCGGATGACGTCGAAATAGACGTTCAGGGCCGCCCGCATCTGGTCGAGCAGGGTCTTCTCCTGCGCGTCCGCCACCGCTTCGAGGATCCTGAAGCGGTCGAGCATCTCCTGCGTGCGGCGGTCGGATTCCGTGCTGAAATCGGACGCTTTGTTCGGCTGCTGGGCGACCTGATAGGTCATCCGGCTGATGGCGATGATGTCGACCCGCAGGTCCATTGCCTCTCGGGCAGCCTCCTCGCGCCGGCCGACGATTTC
Source organism: Microvirga sp. 2MCAF35 (assembly GCF_052115545.1). Classification (NCBI taxonomy): domain Bacteria; kingdom Pseudomonadati; phylum Pseudomonadota; class Alphaproteobacteria; order Hyphomicrobiales; family Methylobacteriaceae; genus Microvirga; species Microvirga sp. 2MCAF35. Next base: position 44,941 of record NZ_JBFRGW010000021.1, on the reverse strand, counting down.
CATCGCGTCCTTGAGCTTGGATGTTTCATGCCAGCCCACCACGGCGATCATGGCTGCGACGAGCCCCATGAGAGAAACGACCGCAATCACCTTCTGCGGAATCGAAAAATGCTTCAATGCCATTGGAAACATGCCCCTGCAGACCTGCCTTGGCGTCCGGCTCTCGAAGCGGCCTGATCGCCAGCTGACAGGTCCATTACCCTAACGGCATGTCTGCGGGACGTCGGTTAAAAAATCGATAAATTGTCCAATGGAAACAAGGGGCTTTGGGCCTCGCACCATTCCCGTCCTACCCGCCGGGATAATCACAACATAATCGCTGGACTTGTCCGCGCCATCCGATCCGGAATGTATGGCGATCCTGGAAGCGTCATCACCGGCTCGAGGCCGGTGATGACGTGGGGCGCGCAGCAGCGTTTCACCCGATCCGGTGCAGGGCGCTGCCGTAGGTCTTGAGCCAGGCCTCCGCCTCGTCCGTGCGGGGGCAGAGCTGGTAGGTGAGCTTCCAGAACCGGTTGGAATGGTTCAGCTCGCGCAGGTGGGCCACCTCGTGGGCGGCGAGGTAATCGAGCACGAAGGGCGGCGCCATGATGAGCCGCCAGGAGAAGTTGAGCGCCCCGTTGGCCGAGCACGAGCCCCAGCGGCTCTTGGTATCGCGGACTGTGATGCGCTTGGCCTGCTGCCCGAGCTGGGCCGTATGCTTCTTCACGGCAACGGCGAAATCCTTCTTGGCTTCGGCCTCGAGAAAGTCTCGCACCCGCCGGGCCACGTGGGACGCCTCGCCGGAAACGGCGATGATCGGCTCGCCCGCACCGCCCCTGGTGGCCTGGGTCACGCCCCGGATGGACGACCAATGTACGATCCGGTGGGGCACGCCCCGAAAGGGGACCAGGGCGCCGGGCTCGAAGAGAACCCGCTCCGGCACCTTGGCGAGCCGGGTGGCGATCCATTGGCTGTGGCTGTCGGCGAATTTCTGGGCCAAGCCCACATCGGTGCGCTCGGGAATGCTGAGCACGACCTCGCCGGTCGCGTTCGAGACGCGCAGCGTGATCCGCTTGGCGGTCGGACGGCGTTTGAGGGCCACCTTGAAGGTCTGACCCTCGTGGAAGACTTTGAGATGAGGCGGGTCCGCAGGAACGCGGCGGAACAGGGCGGATTTCATGTCCGCAATCTGCCCTGTCAGGCTGATTCTGTCAGCGCAGCCGTTTGCCGCTCCTAAGAACGTATCAAGAACAGACTTCGGCTCTTGACTGCTTCTTCCGGACTGGCTCTCGGCGGTGATTCTCAATGAATTCAACGATTCGAGGAGCGATCTGAGCCCTGAAACGAGAACCGTTGAAGACGCCATAATGACCGACCCCGGCCTGCAGGTGATACAGCTTCTTGTCGGAGGACAGGTTGGGGGTCAAGTCCAGGGCGGCCAGGGTCTGACCCACGCCCGAGATGTCGTCCCGCTCGCCCTCGACCGCCATGATGGCGCAGCGCCGGATGGCCATGAGATCCACCGACTCGCCCCGGTGCATCATCTCGCCCTTGGGCAGCTCATGGTTGACGAACACCTTCTCGACCGTCTGCAGGTAGAATTCGGCGGTCAGGTCCATGACGGCCAGGTACTCGTCATAAAATTCCCGGTGCTTCTCGGCCGAATCGCCGTCGCCGTCCACGAGATGGTTGAACATCTCGTAATGGGCGGTCAGGTGCCGGTCGATGTTCATGGCCATGAAGCCGGAGAGCTGCTGGAAGCCCGGATAGACGTCGCGCCAGAAGCCCGGATGGGATGGGGGCACCTTGGTGATGCAGTGCTGCCGGAACCACTCGATGCCGCGCTCCTCCGCCAGCCGATTGACGGCGGTGGGCGAGCGGCGGGTGTCGATGGGGCCGCCCATCAGGATCATGGAACGTGGGGTGGACGGGTCGTTCTCGGCCTCGAGGCGGGCGATGGCTGCGATCACGGGAACCGCCGGCTGGCACACGGCCATGACGCTCAGGTCAGGGCCGAATGCCCGGAAGATGTCCTTGAGGTAATCGATGTAGTCGTCGAGATCGAAGGCCCCCTCCGCCAGAGGCACCATGCGGGCATCGATCCAATCGGTGATCATCACCTGGTGAGTCGGCAAGAAGGTCTCGACCGTGCCGCGCAGCAGCGTGGCGTAGTGGCCCGACATGGGCGCGACGATCAGGAGTTTCGGCTGCTCCTTGGCACCGGCGTGGTCGCGCTCGAAGGAGACGACGCGGCAGAACGGGTGCTCCCAGACGATTCGCTCGGTGACCGCCACCTCCTCGTTGCCGATCATTGTGGTCGGCAGGTTGAAGGCGGGCTTCCCGTAGCGCCGCGTCGTGCGCTCGAACAATTCGCAGGCCGCCGATACGGTCCGGCCATAAGGCGTGTTGGTCAGCGGATTGTCGGGGTTGTCGAAGAAGTGCTTCGTGAAATCGGACGCGGCACGGGCGGGACTCAAAAGCCAATGCGCTGTATCGTACCAAACATAAGAAAAGTTCATCATTGTCCCCAGAAAGGGTCGGGCGCCTGATTCTCGCATAATGCGGTAGGCTTTATCCTCAACCGTAATTTTAAGATTAAAGTTCCTTGAGATTATTGCAACAGACTATCTCTTCCCCAGGAAAAACGAACTACATACTTTGGTTTCAGAGCAACTCCGAAGCAGGCTTTAGGAAAATAGGCCGGGATCGGATGCTTGGCGAACACAAGCGCGACCCTATTCTGTTCGGGGATGTCCAAGATCGACCAGAAGAGCCTGACCCACCATGCCCGGCACCTGCGTCTCGACACGCTCGTCCGCCTGCGCTGGCTCGCCATCGTCGGCCAAGCCGTCGCGGTCGCAGGCGTTCGATTCGGCCTCGGCTTTCCCCTCCCCTTCGCTCTCTGCTTCCTGGTGATCGGCGCCTCGGTCTGGGTCAACCTGCTCCTGCGCATCCAGTACCCGGCCAGCCACCGCCTCAGCGACAACATCGCCACGTCGCTCTTGGCCTTCGACATCCTGCAGCTGACGGGGCTCCTCTACCTGACGGGCGGGCTGGAGAACCCCTTCGCCATGCTGTTCCTGGCGCCGGTGCTGATCTCGGCCACGGCCCTGACCCCGGAGCGGACCCTGGGGCTGGGCCTCCTGGCCATCGGCTGCGCGACGCTCCTGGTGCTCACCCATCGGCCGCTGCCCTGGTTTCCCGGGCAGGACCTCAGCCTTCCCTTCCTCTACGTGACCGGGATCTGGACGGCGATCGCGCTCGGCACCGCCTTCACGGGCATTTATGCCTGGCGCGTGGCGGAGGAAGCCCGGCAGCTCGCCCAGGCGCTCGCCGCCACCGAGCTGGTGCTCGCCCGGGAGCAGCACCTGTCCCAGCTCGACGGCCTCGCGGCCGCAGCCGCCCATGAGCTCGGCACGCCTCTCGCCACCATTGCCCTGGTGACCAAGGAGCTGATTCATTCCATGCCCAAGGACGGCCCCGAGGGGGAGGACCTGAGGCTTCTGCAGGAGCAGGTGGAGCGCTGCCGCACCATCCTGACGAAACTCACCTCCATGGGCCAGGAGGAGGAAGCGGAATTCCTGGAAACCATCTCGCTCAGCCATCTGGTGGAGGAGATCGTCGAGCCCCAGCGCGCCGTGGGCTTCGACGTCAAGGTCGAGACGAGGGGCGAAGGTGCCGAGCCCATGGGACGGCGCAATCCGGGCGTCGTCTACGGCCTGTCGAACATCCTCGACAATGCCACGGATTTTGCGGAAAGCCGGGTCCTGATCGAAGCCTGCTGGTCACCTCACGAGGTTTTCATCGAGATCCGGGATGACGGCCCCGGCTACGCACCCGATATTCTGCTCAGGGTAGGCGAGCCCTACGTGACCACCCGCAGCGCAGCCGAACGGACGGAGGACAGCGAGGAAGGCGGAGGACTGGGTTTGGGGCTGTTCATCGCCAAGACCCTGATCGAGCGTTCGGGTGCCGAATTGACCCTGACGAACGCCGCTCCGCCGGCTTCCGGGGCCATCGCACGGATCGTTTGGCCCCGTCATGCGTTTGAACGAGGTGCGGCAATTTCGCCGCAGGGAGACTCCCCGCTGTCTCTCAAAGGTTAGGGGAAGAATTCCCATATGAGAGAAGAGCCGGAAAGGCTCGCTCATGAGGGAGTTTCAGCCTCGAATGCAAGGAGAAGTTCTGATGGCCGATGCGCCTGCCGCGTTCGAAGATCGCGCCGACAAGAGCCTCTTGATCGTCGACGACGACCGGCCGTTCTCGACCCGTCTCGCCCGTGCCATGGAGGGCCGCGGCTACCAGGTCCGCGTGGCCGAGAGCGTGACCGACGGCCTGGCGGCCATCGAGAGCGAACCGCCGGCCTTCGCGGTGATCGACATGCGCCTCGGCGACGGCAACGGGCTCGATGTGATCGAGCGCCTGAAGAGCCGCCGCCCGGATGCCCGCGGGGTCATCCTCACCGGGTACGGCAACATCGCCACCGCCGTGACGGCGGTGAAGATGGGTGCCTTCGATTATCTGGCAAAGCCCGCCGATGCGGACGAGATCCACGCCGCCCTCATGGCCCAGCCCGGCGAGCGCGCCCTGCCGCCCGAAAACCCCATGTCGGCCGACCGGGTTCGCTGGGAGCATATCCAGCGCGTCTATGAGCTCTGCGGCCGCAACGTCTCGGAAACGGCGCGGCGCCTCAACATGCACCGCCGGACCCTCCAGCGGATCCTCGCCAAGCGCGCGCCGCGCTGATGCTCACTGCCTTGAAGGTCGAAGCGGAGAAGCTGCGGTTCGCAGGCCCGTCCCCATGATCGTCTCGGTCCGTCCTCGCATCCAGAGCAGGGCGAGACCGAACAGCGGCAGCAGGATATCCGTGTAGAAGATCACGCCCGCATTGCCGGGCGCGAAGTTGTACGCCGCTATCATCTGCTGCACGTGACCGGCCGCGGCTCCCCAGAGGAAGCAGGCCGGGCCGACGAGGGCGGCGAGGCGCATCCCGTGACCGCCTTTGAACGCCATGAATCCCACCATGGAGAACCCGAGGCTGGCGAAGCCGACTTCCTTCTGGAACGGGCTGGTTTGCCAACCAATGAACGCGGCAGCCATCTCGGAGAAGAAGACATGCATGACGAAATTGTAGAGGAAGCTCACTCCGAGCGAAAAGAACAGGAACCAGGACAGCAGGGCCTCGATGATCGTCACGCGGCTCCAGGGACGCGGGCACCGCAGCAAGGCGATGAGTGATGCGATGAGCCCGACGACGAAAAGCGTCAGCGTGAAATTGCTGAGCAGAAACCTGATCGCCTGTTCCATGATCGTCCCGCAACCCTCGCCGCCTGAAGCGCTGCGGGAACTGTGAAACCCGGCCTCCTGTCACGCAACCGTTCCAGGAACGGGCATGCACAGGAATCGCTCTACGGGAGTGGAGCCCTCAAAGCCGCCCGTCCGCGATCCGGTCCGGGTCGGCCAGAGCGTGCAGCAAGGAAGCGGCCGAATGGGCGAAGCGCAGGGTCACGGCCTTGCGGCGCGCGCCGGCGAGCGGATGGTGCGCCGCCTCCCGCATGATCGCGGCTCCGAAGCTGTCGGCGACGATCAGGCCGCGATCCTCGGGCAGGATGTCGAAGGGAACCGTTTCCGGCACGGCGAAATAGAACCGGTCGCAGAAATCCTCGTAATCGGGCCATTTCCGGTCGGCGCGGAAATCCGCCACGCTCGACTTGACCTCGACGATCGTGAGCGCGCCATCCGGCGCAAGCGCGATGAGATCGGCGCGCCTTCCGTTGGCGAGGGTGAATTCCGGCAGGGACACGTGGCCGAGCTGCGAGAACAGGCGTCGCACGCCGCGCTGAATGCCGGCGGCAGCCGGCGACTGACGGCCGTCAACGGGCAGGATGATGGGGCGGGGCAGAATGGCAGGCGAATCGGACATGGCGCCTAAGTTACGCTCTCGCCGACAGGCCGCAACGGCTCCATTGTCGCGCTTGTAGTGGCGCCCCTGACGGGCACAAGAGACCGTCTTTCGGAAGACTCAATGCAGCATCAGATGATGCGGCGACAGGTTCTCCAGCATGTCGCGCAGATCGTCCATGTGCGGGTTGATCGCCAGGGCGATCTGGAACGCGGCGCGGGCCTCGTTGAGATGGCCGTTGCGCAGGCAGATATTGCCGAAGCCCGCGATGGCGCCGAAATGGCGCGGCTCCAGCTGCAGGGTCCGGTCGATGTCGAGCAGGCTGTCCGCGTCGCGCTTCTCGATGGAGGCGAGCGTTGCCCGCTTGTTCCAGGCTTCCGCCCAATCCGGGTGCTTGCCGACCAGATGGTCGAGCAGGGGCTTGGCGGCCTTGAGCGAGCCCGAGCCCATGGCCTCCACGGCGGCCATCAGGGTCTCCTCGGCCAGACGATCCTCGTGCGATCCCCACAGGGCCCAGATCTGATCCTCGATATCCTCGACCGGACGCATCGGTTCAGCCAAGGCCAGTTCCTTGAAAAGAGCTGTCAGTCGACGCGGCAGATCCGGGCTCGGGGTTCGGGTTGGAACCTCGAGAACGGTTTGAAAGACCGGATCGAGCGGCAGAGACGATGTCATGGACAGGCTTGCGATCCTCCGTGAAAGGCAGAAATGCGGAAATCCAAGGGGGGTGACATAGCGTTGAAGCGCGGCACGGCGAGAGGACAAACCGGCAAAGTTTGATGCGATCCGCAACGAGCATGACGTGCTTCCCTCCCCTCTCTGGAGGAAAAGGAACGGCAAGACCTCCTGGTGCAGACTGCTTTGGTGATAGAAACGCATCAAGCATCAGCCTGGAAGCCACCGCCCGTGAGAAACACCGACCCTCTTGCGCCTTCGCAAAAAGCCTCGCGTCCGGCGATTCTCGGCTGGCTTTTGTTCGACTGGGCCTGCCAGCCCTTTTTCACTCTTGTCACCACCTTCGTGTTCGCGCCCTATTTCGCCTCCGCGCTCGCACCCGATCCGGTGAGCGGGCAGAGCCTGTGGGGCTATGCCACGGCGGCGGCCGGGCTCGTGCTGGCCTTTCTCTCGCCGGTCCTCGGCTCCATCGCCGACGCGACGGGGCCGAAGAAGCCCTGGATCGCGTGCTGCGGCCTGGTGCTGTTCATCGCGTCCTTCGCTCTGTGGTATGCGGCGCCGGGAGAACCCTTCGCCATCGTGGTCGCCCTGATCGGCTTCGCCTTCGGGACCGTCGCCGTGGAGGTCGCGGCAGTGTTCAACAATGCCATGATCCCGCATCTCGTGCCGCCGGAGCGCTACGGCCGCCTATCGGGAACCGGCTGGGCCATGGGTTACCTGGGCGGTCTTGTGTCGCTCGTGATCGTGCTCGGCTTCCTGGCCGCCGATCCCGTGACGATGAAGACGGTCTTCGGCCTCGATCCCTTGTTGGGCCTCGATCCGGCGACGCGCGAGGGCGACCGGATCACGGGACCGTTCTCGGCCTTATGGTTCCTCGTCTTCGTGCTGCCGCTGTTCCTCGTCACGCCGGACATCCCGAGATCGGGAATGACCCTCAAGCACGCCGCCCAGCAGGGGATCGATCAGGTGCGGAGCACCATCGCGGATGCGCGGCGGCATGAGAGCGTCGGCCGGTTTCTTATCGCCAACATGGTCTATCAGGACGCCCTGGTGGCGCTCTTCGCCTTCGGCGGCATCTACGGGGCCGGCGTGTTCGGCTGGCAGGCCATCGAGCTCGGCATCTTCGGCATCCTACTCACCATAACCGGCACCCTCGGGGCGTTGATCGGCGGCCGGCTCGACGACCGCATCGGCGCGAAGCCCGTGATCCTGGGCGCGATCCTGATCCTCGCCCTGGTCTGCGTGGGCGTGCTGTCGCTCGGGCGCGGGCATATCCTGTTCGTGGTGCCGACCGCGCCGTCCGCGCCCGATGATGGCCTCTACGGCTCGGCGCCCGAGAAGCTGTTCGTGCTGCTCGGGCTGGTCATCGGAGCCGTGGCGGGGCCGCTCCAGGCGTCCTCGCGCAGCCTTCTGGCGCGCCTCGTCCCGGCCCGGGAAGCCGGACGTTATTTCGGCCTTCTGGCCCTGTCGGGAAAGGTCACGTCCTTCATGGCGCCGCTCGCGGTCGCCGTGGCGACGGCCGTATTCCAAACGCAGGCCGCCGGGCCGGCGGTGCTGATCCTGTTCCTGCTGACGGGATTCTGGCTGTTGAGCGGCGTGAAGCGGGTGTGAGCGCTGCTCACTCCAGCGTCACGGCCGTGCCGCTGACCGAGACCATCATCATACCCTCGTTCTTGCCGAGGGCGCCGTAATCGAGGTGAACGCCCACGATGGCATGGGCGCCGAGGCGCTGCGCCTCCTCGATCATGTCCTGCAGGGCCGTATCGCGCCCGTCACGCAGCACGCGCTCGTAGGAGCCGGCCCGCCCGCCGACCACGTCGCGAATGGAGGCGAAGAAATCGCGGAACACGTTGGCGCCGAGGATCGCCTCGCCCGAAACGATGCCGCGATAGGAGGCGATGCGGCGGCCTTCGATGCTCGGCGTGGTGGTGATGATCATGACCGTCTCCTTCTGCTCCGCTCCATATGGGAAGGGGCGGAAGGAACGTCATCAGGGATGCACCCGCCACGTCATGGCCGGCCTTGTGCCGGCCATCCCTGTTGTTTGGAGCGCCGCGCTCTTCCCGTCGAGATCACCGGGACAAGCCCGGTGATGACGTTGAGGGAGAAGGTGCCTACGGGCAGGGATTGCAGTGCTCAACGTGGATCGCGTCGATGCGCTCTTCCAGCTCCGGCGTGATCGTCACGTCGATGGACGCGATGTCCGTCTTCAGCTGTTCCATCGAGGTTGCGCCGATGATGTTCGACGTGAGGAAGGGGCGGGAATTGACGAAGGCGAGCGCCATCTGGGCCGGATCCAGGCCGAACTCCTTGGCAAGGGCGATGTATTTGCGGATGGCGGCTTCGGCCGTGGGGTTCTCGTAGCGCTGGCCGCGGTTGAACAGGGTGGTGCGCGATCCCGCGGGGCGAGCCCCGTCGAGATACTTGCCGGTGAGATAGCCCTGCGCCAGCGGCGAATAGGCGAGCAGACTCACGTTCTCGCGCATGGAGACCTCCGCCAGCGCCACCTCGTAGGTGCGGTTGAGGAGGTTGTAGGCGTTCTGCACCGACTGCACCCGGGCCTGCCCCTTGGCGTCCGCATGCTTGAGGAACGTCATGGTGCCCCAGGCGCTCTCGTTGGACAGACCGAAATGGCGGATCTTCCCGGCCTTTACGAGATCCGTCATGATCTCGACCGTCTCGTCGATGGGATGGGAAGGGCCTTCCTGGTGGCGGTAGATCGTCGGGTTCGAGCCCCAGGGCATCGGGCGGTCGGGCCAGTGGATCTGGTAGAGGTCGATGTAGTCGGTCTGGAGCCGCTTCAGGCTCTTGTTCACCGCCTCCTCGACCTGCGCCCGCGAGAGTTCGCCCTTGGAGCCGTCGTCCCGGAACCAGGTATTGTCGGAGCGGCCGATCACCTTTGTGGCGAGGACCACCTTGTCGCGGCTGCCCCGGGCCTTGAACCAGGAGCCGATGAACCGCTCGGTTGAGCCCTGCGTCTCGGGCCGGGGCGGGATCGAATAGAGCTCGGCCGTGTCGAAGAAGTTGATGCCCTGCTCAAGGGCGTAGTCCATCTGAGCATGGCCTTCGGCCTCGGTGTTCTGCTGGCCCCAGGTCATGGTGCCGAGGCAGATGAGGCTGACATTGAGATCCGTGCGGCCGAGGCGGCGATATTCCATGAGGTAAGCTCCTCGCGGCGAACTGATCCGCCGCGTTCAGGCAAGAATGAGACGCTGAGGGGACTCAGCGTTGGGCAATACGGGCGAGAAAGCTCTCGACGCTGGGCAGGATGCGCTCGACGATGACCTCGACGCCCTTGGCCGTCGGGTGCATCCCGTCGGGCAGGTTGAGGGACTTCTCACCGGCGATTCCGTCCAGGAAGAAGGGATAGAGCACAAGGTCGTACGTCTTCGCAATGTCCGGATAGATGCTGTCGAATTTCTGCACATAATCCGGCCCGAGATTGCGCGAGGCATACATGCCCGCGAGCATCACGGGGATGTTGCGGCTTTTAAGGCGCTCGACGATGGCCTCCAGGTTCTTGCGGGTCCCGGCCGGATCGAGGCCGCGCAGCATGTCGTTGGCGCCGAGTTCCAGGATCACCCCGTCGGTGCCGTCGGGCACGGACCAGTCGAGCCGGTCGAGGCCGCCCGAGGAGGTGTCGCCGGAGACGCCCGCGTTAGTGATCTCCACGTTATGGCCCTTGGCCTTCAGCGCCTTCTCCAGCACGACCGGGAAGGCCGCCTGCTGCGGCAGGTTGTAGCCGGCGCTCAGGCTGTCGCCCAGGGCCACGAGGCGGATCGGCTTGGTTTGGGCCTGGGCTGGAAGGGTGGAGATCAGGGCAGCCAGGGCCGCCGCACACGCAAAAATGATCGTCATGAATGGGCCGGATTGGCGCTTCATCGATAGGCTTCCCATCTAGGCAGAACGACACGGACGTCTTGGACAGTCTCCAACAGATCGGGTGAACGGGTATGCAGGACAAGGCCATCGCGCTGCACGATGTCGATTTGAGCCTCGGACGCGGAGCCGCGCGGGTGCATATCCTCAAGGGCATTTCCCTCGACATCGACCGGGGCGAGGCGGTCGGGCTGATCGGCCCCTCGGGCTCGGGCAAATCGACCCTGCTCATGACCATGGCGGGCCTCGAGCGCCCGGATTCGGGCAAGGTGATCGTCGACGGCACCGACCTGTCGGGTCTTGACGAGGATGCGCTGGCCCGTTTTCGCGGCCGGCGGATCGGCATCGTGTTCCAGTCCTTCCACTTGGTCCCCACCATGACGGCCCTTGAGAACGTGGCCCTGCCCCTGGAGCTCGCCGGGAACAGCGACGCCTTCGAGCGGGCCGAGGCCGAGTTGCAGTCCGTGGGCCTGAGCCACCGCCTGCACCATTACCCGGCGCAGCTGTCGGGCGGCGAGCAGCAGCGCGTGGCCATCGCCCGCGCCATCGTGCCCAATCCGGCGATCCTGGTCGCCGACGAGCCCACCGGCAACCTGGACGAGGCGACCGGCCAGTCCATCGTCGACCTGCTCTTCGCCCTGAAGCGCGACCGAGGCGCAACGCTCGTTCTGGTGACCCACGACCTCGCCCTCGCCCGCCTCTGCGACCGCATGGTGCGCCTGCGTTCGGGGCAGGTCGAGACCGGCGCGGCCTCGGCCGTGGCTTGAGGGACCTTCAGTCATGCACGGCTCCCTTCCCGCAACGCCCCAGCGCCGCCCCGCCTTCCCGTCTCGCCTGCCTCTCCTGCTGCGCCTCGCCTTCCGCGAGCTTCGCGGCGGCCTGAAAGGGTTCGGCATTTTTCTCGCCTGTATCGCGCTCGGCGTCGCGGCCATAGCGAGCGTTTCGTCCCTGTCCCGTTCTCTCACGGAGGGCATCTCCCGTGAGGGCCGGCGGATTCTCGGCGGCGACATGGCCTTCTCCCTGCTCCAGCGGGAGGCAGCAGCGCCCGAGCGGGCCTTCCTCGAATCGAAGGGCCGGGTCAACATGATCGCCACCCTCCGGGCCATGGCGGTGGCCGGCGAGAAGGGCTCGGGGCTGGTGGAGGTGAAGGCCGTCGACGGGGGCTACCCGACCGTCGGGGCCCTCGAAACCGATCCGCCCCTGCCCCCGGCCGACCTCTTCGCCGAGAAGAACGGCGCCTTCGGGGCCGCCGTCGATCCGCCGCTCCTCGCGCGCCTCGACCTGACGGTGGGCGACCGGGTGACTGTCGGCGCGGCCAATGTCGAATTGCGGGCAAGCCTCGTCTCCGAGCCCGACAAGATCGCAGACGGCATCGGGTTCGGTCCACGGCTCCTGCTCTCGCAGGAGGCATTGAAGGCCACCGGCCTCGTCCAGCCCGGCAGCCTCGTGCGCTGGACCTACCGGTTGATCCTGCCCCCGGAACAATCGACCGAGCAAGGCCTGACGCAGATCGAGGCCGAGGCGAACCGGGTGCTTCCGGAGGCCGGATGGAACATCCGCACGCGCCTCAATGCCGATCCGCGCTTTGCCCGCAACATCGAGCGCTTCACCCAGTTCCTCACCCTGGTCGGCCTCACGGCGCTCCTCGTCGGCGGTGTCGGCGTCGCCAATGCGGTGCGGGGCTTCGTCGACCGCAAGCGCGCGTCGATCGCCACGCTCAAGAGCCTCGGCGCTCCCGGCGGACAGGTGGTTCTGCTCTACCTCACGCAGGTGATGCTGATCGCGCTGGTCGGCATCGCCATCGGCCTGGCCTTCGGGGCCGTGCTGCCCTTCGTGGTCACCGGACTCTTCGGTCATCTCCTGCCGATTCCGATCCAACCGACTCTCGCCTGGAGCGAGCTCGGCATCGCGCTTCTCTACGGAATCCTCACGGCCCTGGTCTTCGCGCTCGCGCCCTTGGGCCGCGCCCATGACGTGCCGGTGTCGGGGCTGTTCCGGGACCAGATCGACCCGGAGCGGCGCTGGCCGCGCAAGCGCTACGTGACGGCGCTCGTCCTGTCGGTGACGGCCCTCGTGGGCCTGTCCCTGCTTGCCGCCTATGACCGACGGATCGCCCTGATGTTCGTGGGCGCGGCCGCCGGGTCCTTCGTGCTGCTACGCCTCGTGGCGATGGGGATCATGGCGCTCGCCCGCCGCCTGCCGCGCCCCCGCCGGACCGCGCCGCGTCTGGCGCTCGCCAATATCCACCGGCCCGGCGCGCTCACGCCGTCGCTGGTGCTTTCGCTGGGTCTCGGCATCACGCTCCTCGTGACGCTCTCGGTCATCGACACCAACCTGACGCGCCAGCTCACGCAGAGCCTGCCGGAGAAGGCACCGAGCTTCTTCTTCCTCGACATCCCGAACCAGCAGGCGGACGCCTTCGAGAGCTTCCTGAAGGGCCAGGCGCCGGAGGCCCATATCGAACGCGTGCCGATGATGCGTGGGCGCCTCGTGACGCTCGGCGGGCGGCCCGTGGCCGAGATCAAGGCCAACGAGGACGTGTCCTGGGTGCTGGAGGGCGACCGCGGCATCACCTATGCGAGCAAGCCGCCGGAAGGCTCGAAGGTGGTGCAGGGCGAATGGTGGCCGGACGACTATCGCGGCAAGCCGCTCGTGTCCTTCGACCGCAAGATCGCCGAGGGCCTCGGCCTGAAGATCGGCGACGAGATCACCGTCAACGTGCTCGGGCGCAACATCAGCGCCACCATCGCCAACCTGCGCGAGATCGAGTGGCGCTCCATGGGCATCAACTTCGTCATGGTGTTCTCACCCAACACCTTCGCCGGCGCGCCGCACACGCATCTGGCCACCGTCACCTTCCCGAACGGCTCCGACGCGGCGCTCGATGCCCGAATCCTGAGAAGTTCCGCCCTGGCCTATCCCATGGTCACGAGCGTGCGGGTGAAGGATGCCCTGGAGGCGGTGAACGACGTGGTCTCGCAGCTCGTCATGGCGATTCGCGGTGCAAGCTCCATCGCGCTGATCGCGAGCCTCCTGGTCCTGGCCGGGGCGCTCGCCGCCGGTCACCGGGCGCGTCTCTACGATGCGGTGGTGCTGAAGACCCTGGGCGCGACCAGGGCCCGGTTGATCTCGGCCTACGCGCTCGAATACGGTCTTCTCGGCCTCGCCACGGCGGTGTTCGGGTTGCTGGCGGGAACGCTTGCGGCTTACTTCATCATCACCCGCGTCATGTCCTTAAGCTTTACTTTAGACTTGTCGGGCGCCGTCTTGGCCTCTGCGCTCGCCGTTCTGGTAAGCGTGGGTTTAGGCCTGATGGGGACGTGGCGGATCCTAAGTCAAAAACCGGCGCTCTACTTGAGAAACCTATAGCGCTCCCTCGTCGCAAGGGCGTTATAAAAGAGCGTGCGAGATGGAATGAGGAGCAGCATCAACTCTGCTCCTCATTTTTCTTGCATCACGAAGATTTGAAGCTTGGCGTTGCCCCTTGCGCAACGCAGGCCGCCCCCTCATATTTTGCATGTCGCCGACATTTGCGGCGGCCGAGGGCTGGCTTTTCGGCTTTTCGAGGGAATACACGGAACACCGCGAGAAAGGACTCCGATGCAACCGTATGAGCAAAACCAAAACGCCTATGGCACCGGCTTTGCCCGGACGGCGGCACAGGTCGACCAGGGCCTGCGCGCCTTCATGCTCGGCGTCTACAACAACATGGTCCTGGGCCTTGCCATCTCGGCCCTGGTCGCACTTGGCATAAATATGGCTGCCATTACCACCAACGAAGCTGGTGGAAGGGCGCTCACCTCATTTGGGCAACTCCTCTACACTTCGCCTCTGAAATGGGTGATCGCGCTGGCACCTCTGGCGTTCATCTTCATGTTCTCGATGCGTATGGATCGGATGACGGCGGCCTCGGCTCGCACAACCTTCTTCGCTTTTGCTGCGGTGATGGGCGCCTCGCTCTCGACCCTGCTGCTCGTCTACACCGGCGCGAGCGTCGTGCAGGTGTTCTTCATCACGGCGGCGGCCTTCGGTTCGCTGTCGCTCTGGGGCTACACCACGAACCGCAGCCTGTCGGGCATGGGTTCGTTCCTGATCATGGGTCTCGTCGGCCTGATCCTGGCCTCGATCGTGAACATCTTCGTCGCGTCGAGCGCCCTGCAGTTCGGTATTTCCGTGATCGGCGTCCTGATCTTCGCCGGCCTGACAGCCTACGACACGCAGAAGCTGAAGGAGATGTATCTGTACGGTAACCTCGACTCCGAGGCTGCCGGAAAGGCCTCCGTGTTCGGCGCCCTGACGCTCTATCTCGACTTCATCAACATGTTCCAGTTCCTCCTCGCTCTCGTGGGCAACCGCAACCAGTGAGGACGAACGGATCGAACGATCACGAAGCCCCGGCCGAAAGGCCGGGGCTTTTGTTTGTGATCACCCCTGGGCCGAGCGGTAGCCGAACCAGGCGCTCGCCAAGGCCGCGGCGGCGCAGATCAGGGCCACCAGCCCGAAGCCGCCGATCATGGCCGTGGCATAGACGTCCCCCGATGTGCCAGCCGGCAGGCCCGCCATCGTCGGCCGGGCGCCGAAGCTGGCCTGCGCGAATAGATCCGCCATCTCCGGCTTGGCCCACGCGGCGGCCCGCCGGAACCCCAGGGTTGCGATGATTCCAAGCCCCGCGACGGCGATGAGCCCCGCCACGCGCGAGATCGCGTTGTTGACGCCGGAGGCCACGCCGATGCGCTCGTCCGGGACCGCGTTCATCACCGTTGTCGAGAGCGGCGCGACCGTGATCCCCATGCCCAGCCCCATGGCGGCCATGACCGGAACGACTGCAATCCAGTAGCCGCCATGCAGGACGGCCGGGGCGAGAAGCGCGAAACTCAGGCCCGTGACCAGCGGCCCCACGGTCAGGAGCATCCGGGTGCCGAACCGGTCGGCCATCACACCGCCGAGCCGGGACAGCACGGCCATCACCAAGGTGAAGGGCAGGAACACCGAGCCCGCCTTAGCGGCCGAATAGCCGTGGGCCTCGATCAGCGCTGTCGGCAGGAAGAACAAAGCGCCACCGAGGGCGAAATAGAGCAGCAAGGTTAGGAGGTTGACGTTGGCGAAAGCGGACACGCGAAACAGGTCGAGCGGCATCATGGGGGCCGCACACCGTTTCTCGTGGCGCAGGAACAGGCCGAGGAGCGCCAAGCCGGCGAGCGTCAGCAGGATGGCGACGATCCGGTGGCTCTCCCGGTCACCGAGAGCCGTCAGCCCATAGGCGACGAGGCCGAGCGCCACGACGGCAAGAATGGCGCCGAGCCAGTCCATGGCCGCCGCGCCCGTCACCGAGCTTTCCGGCACCTTCCGCCAGCACAGCCAGAGCGCCAGCGCGGCGATGGGCACGTTGATCCAGAAGATCGCCTGCCAGGGGCCGATATCGATGAGCCAGCCGCCGAGGATCGGCCCGAGCGCAGCCGCGATGGCGGAGGCCGCCGCCCAGGTGCCGATGGCCCTCCCCCGTGCCTCTTTCGGAAAATGAGCGCTGATCAGGGCGAGTGATCCCGGTACCAGCAGGGCACCGCCGATCCCTTGGAAGGCCCGGGCCGCGATCAGAATCGCGGCCGATCCGGAAAGCCCGCACCACAGGGAGGTCAGGCCGAAGCAGGCGATGCCGATCATGAAGATCCGCCTGAGGCCGTAGGCATCCCCGGCCGCGCCGCCCAGCAGCAGGAAGGCGGAGAGCGTCAGCGCATAGGCATTGGTGATCCACTGCATTTCCGACAGGGAGGCCTGCAGGCTCGCGCGCATCTGCGGGATCGCCACCGTCACGATGGCACCGTCGGCGAAGACCATGCTGGAGGCCAGGATCGCGGTCCAGACCACGATGGTTTGCGTCCTGCCTGGGCGGAACTCGCTCATTCTCGGGCCCTTCCGATGGTGCATCATGGTAGGCCACGTGAGAGATGAAAAGACAGCCTTCCCAAGCCGGAATATTATTCCCTCTATCTCCTGAATTGATCTAGAAAAACCCCATGAGCATTCTCGTCCGCCCTTCCGTCGAATTCGATCTCGATGCCGTGACAGCCATCTATGCCCATGCGGTGATGCATGGCACCGCCTCCTTCGAGCTCGATCCGCCCGACCGGGCCGAGATGCATCGCCGCCGGGCTGCGATCCTCGAGGGCGGCTACCCCTATCTTGTGGCGGAAAACGACGGCGCAATCCTCGGGTACGCCTATGCGGGCGCCTATAGGACACGCCCGGCCTACCGTTCGACGGTGGAGGATTCGATCTATGTCGCCCCATCTGCCCAGGGACAGGGTATCGGGCGCCTGCTGCTCACCGCGCTTATCGCAGAATGCGAGGCGCGGGATTTCCGGCTCATGGTGGCGGTCATCGGCGACGAGGAGTCGAAGGGCTCCATCGGCCTTCACCGCAGCCTGGGTTTCGAGCCCGTCGGCATCCTCAAGGGCATCGGCTACAAGCACGGGCGCTGGCTCTCCACCGTGCTGATGCAACGCCCCCTCGGGCTGGGCATCGGCGAGGCTCCGACGCGGCCGCTGCCCGCCGCTTAAGCCGACACGACCTTCGGCTTGTCGAGCACCCGCAGCACGCGGGCGAGTTCATGCCCGCGCTTGAGGATCAGCCCCGTCGACACGATGACGGAGTAGGCGCCCTGCTTCTTGGCAAGCTTCGGGTCCTTCTCGATCCGGTAGAGGGGCATTTCGGACGTGCGCCGAAAGATGGAGAAGACGGCCTTGTCGGGCAGGAAATCGATGGCGTAATCGCGCCATTCGCCGGCAGCGACCATGCGGCCGTAGAGGTTGAGAATAGCCTGCAGCTCGGCTCGGTCGAAGGACACCTGTTTCAGCGCGGCGGGGAAAGGAACGATGTGGGCCGAACCCTGCACCGAGCCGCCGCGCAACGGCTCCGCGATGTCACCTTCGCTCATGAAGCCTCCCATGACACATATACATGATCTGATGATGGGCTTCGGCGGCTAAGGGATCAACCCATGACGACATAATGAATCACGGGTTCTTTGGCGCATCGTGCGAAAAGTGGATCCGATTTTCCGCAATGACGATGTGCCGGCTCAGCGATAAGCATCGGATGAGATCACGAAAGCGCATTCCACTTTTGAGTCCGATGCTCGTGCAAATCTTATTCCTGCCCCAATCGCGCCGCGATGGAGCCGCACTGAATGCCGTAAATGCTTAAGTTGCCTCGACGGCCCGGCTCATCGAACGGCTTGGACACGTCAGCCCCCCAGCCCTCTGAGCCGAGCGAAGGGCCGGGCCACCTCGAGACACAGGGCTGCCTTACAAGGCAGCCTTTTCTTCTCTCAAAGGGCTTTGCGATGGTCCAGATCGCAGAGCCCTTTTTCTTTGCCGGTTAACAAGTGCTTGATGTCACTCCTGACCGACGCAACTCTCTCCACGTCATGGCCGGCCTTGTGCCGGTCATCCCGATTACTTGAAGCGCGGCGCCTTTCCGATCGAGATCACCGGCACAAGGCCGGTGATGACGTGTGAGAAGCGAAAAGCATCAAAATCCCGACAGAACGAGCTTGCCCCGCGTACGGTTGCTCTCGATGAGAGCGTGCGCGCGCCTGAGATTGGCGGCGTTGATCGGCCCGATGACCTCGGCCAATGTCGTCCTGATCGTGCCCGCATCCACTAGACGCGATGCTTCATTCAGGATCTCGTGCTGCCGCTCCATGTCGGCGGTCTGGAAGGTCGAGCGGGTGAACATGGATTCCCAATGGATCGACACGCTCTTTCCCTTCAGGAGGCTGATGTCGAGAGGCGTCTTCGGATCGTCGATGAGAGCGAATCGACCTTGCGGCGCAATGGCTTTCGCGATTTCGGCGAAGTGGTTCTCCGTATGGGTGATCGAGAAGACGAAGGCGGGAGCGCCGATGCCCAAGGCTTCGACCTGCGCGGCAAGCGGCTTGCCGTGATCGATCACATGATGGGCGCCGAGTTCCTTGACCCACGCCTGCGTGTCGGGCCGCGACGCGGTGGCGATGATGGACAAATCGGTGAGCTTGCGCGCGAGCTGGGTCGCGATGGAGCCGACACCGCCAGCGCCCCCCACGATCAGGATGGCGTTCGCTGCGCCCTTTACGGGGCGCTTGACCTCGAGCCGGTCGAACAGCGTTTCCCATGCGGTCAGCGTGGTCAGCGGAAGAGCTGCGGCCTCCTCGAAGCCGATGGATTTCGGCTTCGCGCCGACCAGCCGTTCGTCCACCACATGGAACTCCGCATTGGTCCCTTGTCGTGTGATGGCGCCGGCGTAGAACACCTCGTCGCCTTCCTTGAACAGGGACACGTCCCGTCCTGTCCCGCGGACGATCCCGGCCGCATCGAAGCCCAGGACCTTCCAGCCGCCCGGCTCTGCTTGCGCCCGCATGCGAACCTTCGTGTCGACTGGATTGAGGGACACCGCCTTGATCTCGACGAGCAGGTCGCGCGGGCCGGGCTCGGGGCGGGGCAGATCGACGTCGATGAGGGAGGCGTCCTGATCGACCGGAAGGGATTGCTGGTAACCGACGGCGCGCATGGCATGTCTCCTGTTGACGGAGACATAGTTGAGCATAGTCTTAGGTATCGCAAGAACGCACAAAAACAGCCCATAGTGACGAAAAGGGTACCGTGATGCCGCAGAAGGCGCAGAGAATGCAGGGCTGCTCCGTCGAACGGACGATGAGCCTGATCGACGGCAAGTGGAAGATCATCGTGCTCTACAAGCTCCTGCGCGGGACCTTGCGTTTCAACGAACTGCGCCGGCTCATCCCGTCCATTACGCAGCGGATGCTCACCCACCAATTGCGCGAGCTGGAGGCCGACGGCCTGATCGTGCGGACCGTCTATGCCCAAGTGCCGCCCCGAGTCGAATATACGCTTTCCGGGCGCGGCCGATCCCTGGAGCCGGTGCTGATGGCCATGAAGGAATGGGGCGACGCGAATCTGTCGTCCGAGGAGGCAAAAGCAGCGTAAAGTGGCTGTGCGATGCAACAACTTTACCCTACTTTGCTCAGAACCTTATGCATGTGTTGCGCAACCTGCCGCACTGTGGCAACGCTCCCGCAACCAGATATGTAAGAGGATGCGCGCATGAAGCTGGACACCCCCACCAGCGGAAGCGAGTTGACGGCGGAAGCCGTCGCCGTGCTGGAAAAAGGCCATAAGGCCATTCCGCCCACCTTCGTGCGCGACCTTTACGGACGCGTCCCATCCGAGGATCTGGCGTCCTATTCGCCGAAGACCCTGGCGGATCTCGCTGCGGAAGCCTTCGAGCACCTCAAGGCCTCCCGCACCGCCGACGGGGCGGATATCCGTCTCTTCGATTTCGAGATCGAGCGCGAGGGCCGGCGTCAGGACGTGACGGTGCTGGAAATCGTCAACGACAACATGCCGTTCCTGCTCGATTCGACCCTCGCCGAGGTCGTGGACGAGGGCTACGAGCCGCTGCTCGTCGCCCACCCGATCCTGGCGGTCGAGCGGGATGCGGACGGCGCTCTCGTGCGCCTTGTCGGCGAGGCCACGGCCGCCCTGCGGCTCGGCGTGAAGCGCGAGAGCTTCATTCATATCCACCTGCCGCGCCTGGATGATCCTGAGACCCGCACGCGCCTGATCGAGGCCATGCGCCTCGTTCACCGGGACGTTTCCGTCGCAGTCCACGACTGGCCGGGCATGCGCTCCCGCATCGCCGAGATCGTCCACAATTACCGCCTCAATCCTCCACCGCTGCCGGAGGATGAGGTGAAGGAAGCCATTGCGTTCCTCGACTGGATCGCGCGTGACAACTTCACGTTCTTGGGTCTTCGCGAATACCGCCTGCCGTCCGGCGATACGGCGGCCAATCCGGTCGAAGGCTCGGGCCTGGGCCTCCTGCGCGATCCGTCCGTGCGCGTGCTGCGTCGCGGCCGCGAACTGGTTGCGATGACGCCGGAAATCCGTGCCTTTCTGGCACGCCCGCAGGCGCTCATCATCACCAAGGCGAACGTGAAGTCGCGCGTCCATCGCCGGGCGCATCTCGACTATGTCGGCATCAAGCTGTTCGACGACAGCGGACATCTGCGGGGCGAGCTGCGCATCGTCGGCCTGTTCACGTCGAGCGCCTACACCAACACCACGGGCGAGGTGCCGTACCTGCGTCTCAAGGTGGCGAAAGTCGTCGCGCGCGCAGGGTTCGATCCTGCGAGCTATGCAGGCCGCGCGCTTCTCAACGTGCTCGAAAGCTATCCGCGCGACGAGCTGTTCCAGATCGACGAGGACACGCTCTACCGCTTCGCCATCGAGATCATGAACCTGTCGGAGCGCCCGCGGGTCAGGGCGCTCGCCCGCGTGGACGAGTTCGACCGCTTCGTATCGGTGCTCGTCTTCGTGCCCAAGGACCGCTACGACACCCAGGCGCGCCAGCGCATCGGCCAGTTTCTGGCCAGCATCTATGGGGGCCGCGTCTCCGCCTCCTATCCGGATTACCCGGAAGGCCCGCTCGCCCGCACCCATTACATCATCGGTCGTGATGAGGGCGAGACCCCGGACGTGCCGCGCGAGGTCCTGGAGAAGGGCATTTCCGCCATCGTGCGCACCTGGAGCGACGCGCTGCGCGATGCGCTCGACGCCAGCGTCGGCGGCGCCCGCGCGCGGGCTTTGGCGTCCCGCTACGGCGAAGCCTTCAGCGCGGCCTACCGCGAGGCCTTCGGGGCCGAGCAGGCCATTGCCGACATCGCGCTCCTGGAGCAGCTCTCGGAAGCGCGGCCCCGCGCCGTCGACCTCTACCGCCGCGAAGCCGACGACGAAACCCGCGTGAACCTGAAGCTGTTCTCGCTCAACATGTCGCTGCCCCTGTCGGAGCGCGTGCCGCTCCTGGAAAATCTCGGCTTCCGCGTCGTCAACGAGCGAACCTACCGGGTCGAATTCTCAGACGCGCACCGGGTGTGGCTCCATGACATGACCCTGGAGCGCGCCTCCGGCGGCACGATCGAGATCGATGAAATCCAGGCTCTCGTCGAAGCGGCGCTGCTCGCGCTCTTCCGGGGACTGGCGGAATCGGACGGATATAACCGCCTCGTCCTCGAAGCCGGTCTCGGCTGGCGCGACGTCGCCATGGTGCGGGCCTTCGGCCGTTACCTGCGTCAGATCCAGGTCACATATGCGCAGGACTACATCGCCGAGACGCTGGCCCGTCACGGCAAGATCACGGCCGATCTCGTCAAGTTGTTCTACGCGCGCTTCGATCCACGAAAAGGTGAGGGACGCGCGGCCGCCGAGGCCGCCATCCGCGAGCGCATCGAGGAGCAGCTGAAACAGGTCACGAGCCTCGACGACGACCGGATCCTGCGCCGCTTCGTCAACCTGATCGAGGCCGCGATCCGCACCAATTTCTTCCAGCTGGAAGAGAACGGCCTGCCGCGCCAGACCATCGCGTTCAAGTTCGAATGCGCCCGCGTGGAAGGCCTCGCCCTGCCGAAGCCTCTCTACGAGATCTTCGTCTATTCGCCGCGCGTCGAAGGCGTGCATCTGCGCTTCGGCAAGGTGGCGCGCGGCGGCCTGCGCTGGTCCGACCGCCCGCAGGATTTCCGCACCGAGGTGCTGGGCCTCGTCAAGGCGCAGCAGGTCAAGAATGCCGTCATCGTGCCGGTAGGCGCCAAGGGCGGCTTCGTGCCCAAGCATCTGCCGCCCGCGAGCGACCGACAGGCCTGGCTGGCGGAAGGCACCGAGAGCTACCGCATCTTCGTGCGAACGCTTCTGCAGCTCACCGACAACATCGTCGGCGACAGCATCGTTCCCCCGCCGGACACGGTGCGCCATGACGGCGACGATCCCTATCTCGTGGTCGCGGCCGACAAGGGCACGGCCACCTTCTCCGACATCGCCAATGCGCTTTCCATCGAGAAGGGCCATTGGCTCGGCGACGCCTTCGCGTCCGGCGGCAGCCAGGGCTACGACCACAAGAAGATGGGCATCACGGCCCGTGGTGCCTGGGAAGCGGTGAAGCGCCACTTCCGCGAGATGGATATCGACATTCAGGCGACGCCGGTGACGGTGGCGGGTGTCGGCGACATGTCCGGCGACGTGTTCGGCAACGGCATGCTGCTATCTCGGGCGCTCAAGCTCGTGGCGGCCTTCGACCACCGCGACATCTTCATCGATCCGAAGCCGGATCCGGAAGCCTCCTACCTGGAGCGCGAGCGTCTGTTCAATCTGCCCCGGTCGAGCTGGCAGGATTACGACAAGGCGCTGATCTCCCACGGCGGCGGCGTGTTCCCGCGCAATGCGAAATCGATCCCGCTCTCCAACGAGATGCGGGTGCTTCTCGATATCGACAAGCCGCAGGCGACGCCCGCCGAGGTGATGAACGCGATCCTCAAAGCCCGGGTCGACCTGCTCTGGTTCGGCGGCATCGGCACTTATATCCGCTCCTCCACCGAAACGGACGAGCAGGTGGGCGACCGCGCCAACGACGCGATCCGCATCACCGGACCGGAGGTGCGCGCCAAGGTGATCGGCGAAGGCGCCAATCTCGGCGCCACGCAGCGCGGGCGCATCGAGGCGGCGCAGAGCGGCGTCCGCCTCAACACGGACGCCATCGACAACTCGGCGGGCGTCAACACCTCCGACGTGGAGGTGAACATCAAGATCGCGCTCACCACGCCGGAGCGCGACGGGCGCCTCACGGAGGAGCAGCGCAACGAACTCCTCGCCGACATGACCGAGGACGTCGCGGCTCTCGTGCTGCGCAACAACTATCTCCAGACCCTGGCGATCTCGCTCTCGGAGCAGCGCGGCGCCGCGGACCTCGGCTTCGCGCGCCGGCTCATGCACATGCTGGAGGCTCAAGGGCGCCTCAACCGGACGGTCGAGTATCTGCCCGACGACAACAACCTGACGGAGCGCGCCCGCCGCGGCGAGGCGCTCACCCGTCCGGAGCTCGCGGTGCTGCTCGCCTACGCCAAGCTGGCGCTGCACGACGAGCTGCTCGAGAGCACGGTGCCGGACGATCCGTATCTCGGCAAGGAGCTCGACCGCTACTTCCCGGCTGAGATGCGCGAGCGCTTCCCGGATGCGGTCGCGACTCACCGCCTGCGCCGCGAGATCATCGCGACGCAGCTCGCCAACGCGATCATCAACCGCGGCGGACCGACCATGGTGGCCCGCCTCGTGGACCAGACCGGCGCGGACGCGCCGACCATCGCGGCGGCCTACGCGGCCACCCGCGATTCCTTCGGCCTCACCGAGATGAACGTCGCCATCGACGCGCTCGACGGAATCGTGCCCGGCAAGATGCAGCTGCACCTTTACGGCGAGCTGCAGGATCTTCTGATGAACCGGATCGTCTGGTTCATCCGCAACGTGGACTTCGTCAACCACTCCCTGGACCAGATCATCGGCACCTACCGGGCCGGGATCGCCGAGGTGGAACGCAGCCTTCAGGAGACCTTGTCGCCGGAAGCCAAGGCCGTCTGGGAGGCGCGCGCCAAGGAGCTGGCGGAGCAGGGCGTGCCGGAGGACCTGGCGCGGCGCATCGCGGCGCTGCCCGATCTCGTGGCCGCGCCCGACATCGTGCAGACGGCACAGAAGACGGGCAAGCCCGTCAGCGACATCGCCTGCACCCATTTCGCCCTCGAAGCGTCGTTCCGGCTCGGAGCGCTCATCGGGGCCGCGCAGGAGATCACCGTCAGCGATTATTTCGACCGCCTGGCCCTCGACCGTGCCGTCGACAGCATCGCCTATGCCCATCGCGGCCTGACGGCGGAGGTGGCGTCCCAGGATGCGTCCGGTGCCGAGGCCGTGCAGGCATGGAGCGACAAGCGCGGCGCCGACGTCGCCCGTATCCGCAGCGCGGTCGACGGCATCGTCTCGTCGGGCCTGACTCTGTCCAAGATCACCGTCGCGGCCAGTCTCCTGGGCGATCTCGCGCGGATGAGCTGAGGCGTCGATCCCGATCCTGAAAGGCTCGGCGCTTCATGCAATCGAGATCACCGGCACAAGGCCGGTGATGACGGTAGGGGTTTGTTCCGCGCGGAACAAACCCCTCGCACCATTCGTCTCAAGCACACCAGCAGCCCGGGAGGTGCCGCATGCCCCGTCTGTTCACCGGCATCGAGATTCCGGGCGAGATCGGCCTGGCTCTTTCGGGCTTTCGCGGCGGCCTGCCCGGCGCGCGCTGGGTCGATCCCGAGAATTATCACCTGACCCTGCGCTTCATCGGCGACATCGACGAGCGCATGGCGGACGACGTCACGTCGATCCTGGGCGAGAGGCGCCAGCGCGCTCCGCTCCTCATCACCATCGACGGGCTCGACACCTTCGGGGGCGGGAAGCCGCGGGCGGTCTTCGGCCGTGTTGCCGGCAACAGCGAGCTGAACGAGCTGCAGGCCGAGCAGGAGCGCCTTGTGCGCCAGGCCGGCCTGGCGCCGGAAACGCGCAGGTTCACCCCCCACGTGACCCTGGCGCGGCTTCGCAACGTCTCGCCGGTCGATGTGGCGGATTACATCGCCACCCGGGGCCATTTTCCGAAGCTCACCTTCACGGTCGACCGCTTCGTCCTGTACTCCTCCAGGACGTCCGTCGGCGGCGGGCCCTATATCGTCGAGGCGGCCTACCCCTTAAGCTAGCTCGACGGTAGCGGCGGATTCCATTACGTCTCGCCCATGGCATCGCTCATCTTCATCACCCACCCCGAGGTGGTCATCGACCCCGCCCAGCCCGTTCCCGAATGGCCGCTGAACGCCACTGGCCGCGCCCGCATGGAGCGTTTCGCTGCGCTGCTCGCGGACCGGGACGTGTCCGCCGTCTATTCCAGCACCGAGCGCAAGGCCATGGACGGCGCCGCCATCGTGGCGGAAACCCTCGGCCTGTCCTACGGCACGGATGAGGACCTGGGGGAAAACGACCGTTCCGCCACCGGCTACATCGCGCCTCCGGAATTCTGGGACGTGGTGCGCGAGTTCTTCGACCGTCCGCACGAGAGCATCCGCGGCTGGGAGCGTGCCGTCGATGCGCAGACCCGCATCGTGAACGCCGTTCGTCGGATCCTGCGCGAGGACGAGACCTCCGACGACATCGTCGTCGTGTCCCACGGGGCAGTCGGATGCCTGCTCACGGCACATCTGCAGAAAGTCGAGATCGGCAAGGAAAGCCGCCCGCAACATCCGGGCGGCGGCTGCTTCATCGTCATCGACCGCGATAAATTCACGCTCACCCAGGATTGGCGGGCCATCGAGGACGGATTAGGCGATTGAGAAAGGTCCCCAAGCCCTGAGTGATCCTCGCGGTCATGGCCGTCCCCGGACTTGATCCGGGGATCAGTCCCGGCCATCCCGATACGGAGAAGCGCCGTGTTTCAATTGATCGGGATCACCGGCACAAGGCCGGTGATGACAGAGCGCGTTTCACGCTTGCATCCTGCCGGTCTTGGGACTAGCCCCTGGGCGAAACCCAGGACTGAAGCGACCTCATGATCCGCCCCCGCATCGCGCAACTGGCGCCCGGCATCGTACTGTGCGCGGCCATCGCGTTTGCGGCCATGGGCCTGCAAGGGGTCGAGGAGCATTGGACCGGGCGGCCGTGGCTCGAGGCCCTGGTCATCGCGATCCTCATCGGCACCGTCGTGAGAACCCTCTGGACGCCGGACAGGCGCTGGGCCCCCGGTATCGGGTTTTCCGCCAAGACCCTGCTCGAATTCGCCGTGATGCTGCTCGGTGCCTCGATCAGCTTCCAGGCGGTGCTCGATGCCGGTCTCGGGCTCATCCTCGGCATCGCCGTCGTGGTGACGCTCGCCATCGGGGCGAGCTATGGGCTCGGGCGCTGGCTCGGGCTGCCCAGGCGCATGGCGATCCTGGTCGCCTGCGGCAATTCCATCTGTGGCAACTCGGCGATTGCAGCGGTCGCGCCGGTCATCGGCGCGAAGCCGGAGGATGTGGCCTCCTCCATCGCATTTACGGCCGTTCTCGGCGTGATCGTCGTGCTCACCCTGCCCCTGCTGGTGCCCGTGCTCGGCCTGTCTGCGACTCAATACGGCGTGCTGGCGGGCCTTACGGTCTATGCGGTGCCGCAGGTGCTGGCCGCGACCGTGCCGGTTGGCCTCGTCAGCGCGCAGGTCGGGACCCTGGTGAAGCTCGTGCGCGTGCTGATGCTGGGGCCGGTGGTGATCGCCCTATCCCTCATCGCGGGACGCGCCACCCAGGAGGCCAAACCGAGCCTGGCCTGGAGCCGGCTCGTGCCCTGGTTCATCGTCGGTTTCTTAGGCCTCGCTCTCATGCGCTCCATCGGCCTCGTTCCCGATGCAATCCTGCGCGCCATCGTGCCGACGGCAACGCTGCTCACCGTCATCTCCATGGCGGCTTTGGGCCTCGGCGTGGATCTCAAGGTGCTCCGGACCGTCGGCGCACGGGTGACGCTCGCGGTCACGCTCTCGCTCCTGGTGCTGCTCGCGATCAGCCTGGGGCTGATCCGGCTGCTCGGCATCGCATAGGGGCTTGAAACCTCGCCCCTGTGCTTCATCACTAAGGCGACCCTGTCCTCACGATGAAGCGTGCCGATGCCTCGCCTGACCGAATCAGAACGTTCCGAACTCCTGCCCGCCCTCGACGGATGGGCGCTTGTGGAGGGGCGGGACGCGATCACCAAGCGTTTCGTCTTCGACGATTTCAACGCGGCCTTCGGCTGGATGACCCGCGTGGCGCTCGTGGCCGAGGCCATGAACCACCATCCTGAATGGTCGAACACCTACAACAGGGTCGAGGTGACGCTCGCCACCCATGACGCCAAGGGCCTGACGCGCCGAGACGTCGAACTGGCGCAGCGCATGGACAAGATGGCCGCAGGACTGGTGAAGGGATAGGCCATGACCGGGACGCGCATCCGCCAGGGAGGCTGTGCCTGCGGGCAGCTGACCTTCACGACGCGAGGCGAGCCGAAGCGCGTGGGGCTCTGCCATTGCATGACCTGCCGCAAGATCAGCGGCGCACCCTTCAGCGCCTTCGTGATCTTCGCGGCCGATCAGGTCACGATCTCGGGCGAGTTCCGAGGCTGGTCCGCGACGCCGGCCGTCGAGGACTGCTTCTGTCCCGTCTGCGGCTCGCAGGTCTTCGACCGGGATTGCGACAGCGAAATCGAAATCCGGCTCGGGGCCTTCGACGAACCGAACCTCTTCACGCCGACCTACGAGTCCTGGGCCAAGCGCCGGGAGCACTGGCTCGGTACCCCGGATCTGATCAGCTATCAGGAGAACCGGGGCGAGAGAACCTCATAAGGTCATTTCGGCTGCATGCGCAGAGCACCGTCGAGGCGGATGCCTTCGCCGTTGAGCATATCGTTCTCGATGATGGCTTTCACCAGCGTGGCGTATTCCTCCGGCCGCCCGAGGCGGGAGGGGAATGGGACATTGGCCTCGAGCGCCTTGCGGTAATCCTCCGCGATGCCCTCGAAGAGCGGCGTGTGGAACAGGCCTGGCATGATCGTCATCACGCGGATGGCGAAGCCGGACAGGTCGCGGGCGACGGGAAGCGTCAGCCCGAGCACACCGCCCTTCGAGGCCGCATAGGCCGCCTGACCGATCTGGCCGTCCTGGGCGGCCACCGACGAGGTGTTGACGATGACGCCACGCCCGCCGTCGGGCGTGGCCGGATCGAGCCTGGCCATGGCCGTGGCGCATTTGGCGATCATCGCATAGGTGCCGATCAGGTTGATCTCGACCGCGCGGCGGAAACTCGCCACGTCGTGGGGGATCAGCTCGCCGGTCTCGCGCTTCTTCGTGACCGTGCGCCGCCCGGGCGCAATGCCCGCGCAATTGACGAGAATGCGCTCGACGCCGTTGGCGGCACGGGCCGCGGCAAGGCCTGAATCGATGGAGGCCTCGTCCGTCACGTCCACCTTGCAGAAGACGGCGCCGATCTCGCGGGCAACCTCCTCGCCGCGCTCCACGTTCATATCGAGGATGGCGACCTTCACGCCGTTGGCGGCCAGCATGCGCGCGGTCGCCTCGCCGAGGCCGGACGCGCCTCCGGTGACGATGGCCGCCATCAATTTGTCGAGCTTCATGGCTTTTCTCCCTGAATCTGGAGACGTCTTAAGCTATCCTTGACGCAACGGGAACGCACAGGATCGTAAGGAGCACACAATATGAGCGCACCCTTCATGAAGCCTTTCACCAAGGCCGAGATGGAGGCCATACGCCAGGGGACCCGGGACGAGGAAGGCCTGAAGCGGCGGTTCTGGGCCAAGCTGAAGCGGGTTGCCGGCAAGATCCCCTTCGCCGAGGACCTCGTGGCGGCCTTCTTCTGCGCCACCGACCCGTCGACCCCGCGCCGAGTGAAGCTGATTCTCTTCGGGGCGATTGCCTATTTCGTCTTCCCCGCAGACGCGATTTCCGACTTCCTGCCGCTGCTGGGCTTTGCCGATGACGCAGCTGTTCTGGCGGCCGCGATCACCCAAGTGGCTGGTTCCATTACGGAAGAGCACCGGGAAAAGGCTCGCGAAGCCCTAAAGGGGACGCCGGAACAAGCTTAGCTTACTGCATATAGGATCATATTCCAAAGAAAGAATATTGACTTATTGCAATGTTATTATGATTACATTATAAAGATCTTGTTGCGTACAAGTCATTTCGTTTCCTCCGACTTTTTAAAGACGAACAAGCTTTGCAAGCATACTCCGGGGTCGCTTCGGCGGCCCCTTTTTATTGGGCTGTGGTTCAGGCGGACGTGCCATTCTTGCCAGCCGCCACGTTTCGACGCATCGCCAATCCCTTGGCGCAGCCTTAACGGAGATGGTGAAAAGTTCTTAACCATCCGCCTGTATGGTCCGCCCCATGATTACTGCATCTTTCCAGCGCGGCATCGCCGCGGGCATCCTTTCCGCCTTGTTCGTCATCGGAACCGGGCCTGCAGCTCTGGCTCAGCCCCAGCGTGGACAGCAATCGACACGACCGGTTCCGGCGAAGCCGGCCGCCAAGCCTGCCCCCGCTGCCAAGACCAGTCCGGCGAAGCCGGCCGCTGCAGCGGCCGCCGGAGCAGCCGCGGGTGCGGGTGCTGCAAAGGCAACGCAGGCCGCGACGGGCCCGGGCGGCGCCTCGCTCCTCACATCCTACGGCGACTGGGGCGTCTATACGGCCCAGACCGGCCGCTCCAAGATCTGCTATGCGCTCAGCCAGCCCAAGGACCGGCTGCCGAAGAACGTGAACCGGGACCCGGCCTATCTTTTCGTGTCCTTCCGCCCGGCGGAGAACGTGAAGAACGAGGTCGCCCTGGTGCTCGGCTTCGCG
Source organism: Microvirga sp. 2MCAF35 (assembly GCF_052115545.1). Lineage (NCBI taxonomy): Bacteria > Pseudomonadati > Pseudomonadota > Alphaproteobacteria > Hyphomicrobiales > Methylobacteriaceae > Microvirga > Microvirga sp. 2MCAF35. The sequence goes on along the minus strand of NZ_JBFRGW010000021.1, from coordinate 15,243 downwards.
GCGAAGGAGAACGGGCCGGCGGAAGCCGCCGTGGGCAACGCCTCCTATGCCCTGATCACCAAGGCCACGAATGCCTGGCTCAAGAACCCTGCCGAGGAAGGCCAGGCCATCGCCACCATGGCGCGGAGCGGAACCGTGACCGTGAAGATGCAATCGGCCCGCGGCTCGAGCCTGACCGACCGCTATTCCCTGAACGGCTTCGGCAAGGCCCTGGAGCACGCCCGCAAGGAATGCGCTTCTTAACGCCTGCGTCCGGTTGAAAATCGGCACCTTAATGAGCATGTTCCGGGCTAGAGCATCGGACCCAAAAGTGGATTCCACTTTTGGGATCAATTCGATGCCCTGCTTTTTGAAGAGCGCATTGTTCTGGCGGAAAATCGTGACCGCTTTTCACTGACGCGGCCCTCTGGGTCCGCACAATGCGCTGAGCGCCCGGAATTTTGCTTTTGAAGGCTCACGGTTTCGGCGCAATTGTGTTATAAGGCACGCCAATTCCCAACAACGAGGCACGAGATTTCCCATGGCGACGGTGCTCGACATCGCCAAGCGCAACCCCAATGCGGCCCCCGTGGCTGTGAGCGATGCCGCGCGCGCGGCCGGGTTCATCGAAAAGACCGCGGAGCTGAACGTGGCGGCGGGAGCCGCCCCCGGCGGCGCTTCGCTGGTCGGCCTCACCCGCGACCAGCTCAAGGATTCGCTCAGCGCCATCGGCGTGCCCGAGCGCGAGCTCAAGATGCGCGTCGCCCAGCTCTGGCACTGGATCTATTTCCGGGGCGCCAAAGACTTCGCCGAGATGACCAATGTGGGCAAGGAGCTGCGCGCCAAGCTCAGTGCAGCCTATACGCTCGCTCGCCCTCAGGTCGTCTCGGAGCAGGTCTCGAAGGACGGCACCCGCAAGTGGCTGATTCGCATGCCCTCGACCGGTCCCCTCGATAAGGGCGCCGAGATCGAGTGCGTGTATATTCCGGAGGTCGACCGCGGCACGCTCTGCGTGTCGAGCCAGGTCGGCTGCACGCTGACCTGCTCCTTCTGCCACACGGGCACCCAGCGCCTCGTGCGCAACCTGACCTCGGCCGAGATCGTGGCGCAGCTGATCGTGGCCCGCGATTCCATCGGCGACTGGCCGGATGCCACGCCGCCGGAGGGCGCCTTCGTTCCGACCGATGGCGGACGCTTCGTGTCCAATATCGTGTTCATGGGCATGGGCGAGCCGCTCTACAACATCGGCGACGTGATCGCCGCCATCGACGTCATGTCGGACGGCGAAGGCCTGACCCTGTCGCGCCGGCGCATCACGGTTTCCACCTCCGGCGTCGTGCCGCAGATGGAGCGCTTAGGAAGCGAAGCGAACACCATGCTCGCCATCTCGCTCCATGCGGTGCGGGACGAGCTGCGCGACGAGCTGGTGCCGATCAACCGCAAATACGACATCAAGCAGCTGCTCGACGCCTGTCGGGCCTATCCGGGCCTGTCGAATGCGCGCCGCATCACGTTCGAATACGTGATGCTCAAAGGCGTGAACGATTCGGACGCGGATGCCCGCGAGCTCGTGCGCCTGCTGAAAGGCATTCCGGCGAAGATCAACCTGATCCCGTTCAATCCCTGGCCCGGCTCGAAATACGAGTGCTCGGACTGGGAGCGGATCGAGCGCTTCTCCGAGATCGTCTACCGCGCCGGCTACGCCTCGCCGGTCCGCACGCCGCGCGGCCGCGACATCCTCGCCGCCTGCGGCCAGCTCAAGTCCGAGACCGAGAAGCTGCGCGCCCGCGCCCGCATGATGGCCGAACAGGGCATCGGGGCGGAAGGCGTCTATGCGGTGGGGAACGGGGAGTAGGCTCCGAGACTACTCCCTCTCACGTCATGGCCGGGCCTGTCCCGGCCATCCCGATACGGTGAGGTGCTGCGCCTCAATCAATCGGGATCACCGGCACAAGGCCGGTGATGACAGGAAGTATATCGGAAGCTCGCTTGGTACTCTAAGCGTTGTCTCGCACCACCTGAGCACGCTTACCGGCCTGCGAGACGCGGCCCACATCCATCGGATTGACGATCCGCTCGCGACGGGTGCTCGCCTTTTTGGGCATGCCCTTCCGGGACGTCCTGCCGGAATCGGGCCGCGCCGGCTCCTCGGTCCCTTGCCGCAGGGCCAAGGCACGGCGGGCATTGGCGCGGAACTCCTCCGCCTTCCGGTGCGTGCGCTCGCTGTTGATCCGGGTCAGCGCCTCGGCCAGGACACGCGCCTTCCGGCGGTTGCCGGCGTCCTGCTTCTCGAAGGTCGTGGCCTGTCGGCCCTTGCCGCGGACATCGCGGCGCTGGCGATGGGCGATGTCCCGCGCCCGGTCGCGCCGTTCCCGAAGACGCTGGGTCAAGTCCTTGAGCGCCGCATCCTCCAGCTTGCCCAGCACGGGATAACGGGTCTGCTCGACGAGGGTATATTCCTCGTCAGTCATGAGCCGCCGCTCGTCCAGCTTCGACGTCGCCATGGCGTCCATCTCCTCCATGCGTGCCCGCCGCCCGGGTTCCTCAAGTAGTGCATTTTGGTCTGGAGAACAGCACGTGCATGATGGCCGGTGTCTCTGGCAGACACCCGAGAGCACCCGCCCTATAACCTCCCCATGATTCGCTGGCTTCTCCTCATTCCCTTCGCGCTGCTCATCGCCATCGGCGCGAGCGGCACCTTCTTCCTCATCGCCAGCATCGTCGATCCGGTCATGGCGATGCTGACGGGGGACACGGTCTTCGTCGGGTTCTGGTCGCTGATGGACGCGGTGTTTTCGGCGGAAGATCCCGGGCCCATCGTGGCGGACGCGTTCCTGGCCGTGGGCCGGATCGTGTTCACGCTGCTCGTCTTCCCGCCGCTCATGATCGCCATCGTGAGCGAGGTGCTGGGGATGCGCAGCCTTGTCTGGTACGCGCTCGCCACCGGCATCCTGACAGCCGCCGTGCCGTGGATCCTGCGGGGCGCCGCGCGCGTCGGCTCGCCGGCGGAACTCCATGTGAGCCTCGTCCTCGGCCTTACCGGCGCGGTTGCTGGCTTCGTTTATTGGGCCATCGCCGGACGCGACGCGGGAGGGCGCGACGCAGCCCCTTCCCTCCCCCGTGCCGCGAAGGAGTGAGAGAAGGCGCAACGGCGTATGGCGCGCCATAGCGGGCCCGTCCCGGCCATCCACGCCTTCTCTCCCCAAATCTCCACCCTCATCCTGAGGAGCGAAGCGTCTCGAAGGACGAGGGCGCCTCCAGCGTACTCTGGAACCTCCTTCGAGACGCAGCTGCGCTGCTCCTCAGGATGAGGGCGGCGGGTGAGAGCAATGTTATGTTCTCACTTTGTTCTTGACAGGGGTTGCAACCTTGGCTATATCATTGCACAGCCTGATCCGACGAGGGGCGCGCTCGCGAGGCGTCGCAAGTTGTGGGATCCGGCACGGTCCTGTCCGCCGGTCACGCAGCCGGTGGCAGGAGGCCCTTGGCAGCCTTGTGCTGGTCCAAGTCTAAACGCCTAAAAGAACCGTGCGCGAGGAGCAGTTCGGCTCTTCCATCTTTCACTCAAGCGAGCCGGGCTGCCCATCGCGCCTCCCTCGATCCCTGAAAGGCTCGCAGCGCAAGCTGCGGGCCCCAAGGTGCTGGCTCTTTGACATCGACAGCAGAAGGCCACGGAGCTACCGGGCCGACGCCGTCAGGATCTTGATGGCGAAGGCCGAGAACAGGCCGGCGAAGGAATAATCGATTCCACGCATCAGCTTCGGGTGCCCGCGCAGGAGCGCGATCACCTTGTCGGCGCCCAGGATCAGGAGCGCGCCCATGGGGGCCGTCAGCACGATGAAGTAAAGGCCCAGGAACAGCAGCTTGTCGGCCGCGTGCGGATCGGCCGGATCGACGAATTGCGGCAGGAAGGTCACGAAGAACAGAACGACCTTCGGGTTCGTGAGATTGATCCCCACGCCCATGAAGAAGGTCTTCCAGAATGAGACCTCCGCCCGGCCCTCCTCCTTCACATGCAGGGCCGAGCCGTTGCGCACCGCATCGAACGCCATCCAGAGCAGGTAAAGGGCGCCGACGACCTTCAGCACCGTGAAGGCGGTGACGGACGCCGCCAGCAGGGCCGAGAGGCCGAGCGCCGCCAGCAGCGTATGCACGCCGCATCCTGTCATGGCGCCCAGCATCGAGGCCATGCCGGCCCTGCGTCCGCCGGCCATGGTTTTCGCCAGGAAAAGGCTCATGTCCGGCCCGGGCGTGATGAAAAGCAGGGTCGCGGCGAGGGTATAGGTGACCAGGGTGCCAATGTCGGGCAGGAAGGCCATGGAGCGAATCCAAAGGGTGCAATGGCCGAATTATGCCGCAATCCCGTGTGCACGGCCACCCAAAAGCCGCTTGTTGAAAGACCGCCTCTGCTCCATCTGTTGATCTCAGCAAAGGTTCATGGAACCGAATCGCGAGAAGGACAGACATGAAGGCTCTGCTTTTCCCCACCCGGATCCGCATCGCCCTGACCGGCATGCTTCTGGCGTTCGGGCTGTCCGCCTGCGGAATCAACAATGTCCCGACCCTGCAGGAGCAGGCCAAGGCCGCCTGGAGCGAGGTTCAGAACCAGTACCAGCGCCGGGCCGACCTGATCCCCAACCTGGTCGAGACCGTAAAAGGCTTCGCCCAGCAGGAGCGCGAGGTCCTGACCCAGGTGACGGAAGCGCGCGCAAAGGCCACGCGAATCCAGGTCGACGCCTCCACAGTCACGGACCCGGAGAAGTTCCGGCAGTTCCAGGAGGCTCAGAATCAGCTCTCCGGCGCCCTTGGCCGCCTGCTCGCCACCGTCGAGCGCTACCCGGAGCTGAAATCGAACGCCAACTTCCTGGCCCTGCAATCCCAGCTCGAAGGTACGGAGAACCGCATCGCCGTTGCGCGGCGCGATTACATTTCGACCGTGCAGGCCTACAATACGGAGCTGCGCACCATCCCGGGCCGCTGGATCGCCGCCATCGTCTATCCCGACGCCAAGCCCATGGAGACGTTCACCGCCACGGCCGGCTCAGACCGACCGCCCGAGGTGAAGTTCTAAGCGGATGAGAAATGCACGCGTTCTTCCCTCCCTCTTGCGGGGAGGGATTGAGGGTGGGGGTCGCAAAATCAGGACATGGCGCTCGGGCAGTTCCGGCAATACTCGCCGACCATGTCATCACCGGCCTTGTGCCGGTGATCCCGATCGTCTGAAGCATGGCGCTCTTCTTTATCGGGATGGCCGGGATAGGCCCGGCCATGACGGGGAGGTCTCGCCTGGTCGCACTGCCCCTTCCCACAAGAGGGAGGACAAATGGGCGGCACTTCTCATTGCCGCCCTTACAACGTTCCTCATCCTCACCCTTGCCTTTCCCGCTCTCGCCCAGACCTTCCCGCCCCTTACCGACCGTGTGGTCGATGCGGCCAACCTCCTGAAGCCCGAGGAGCGGTCGGCGCTCGAGGCGAAACTGAAGGCCCATGAGGACAAGACCAGCGACCAGGTGGTTGTCGCAACGGTGCGCTCCCTCGAAGGCTACGAGATCGAGGACTACGCCAACCGCCTGTTCCGGCACTGGCAGCTCGGGCAGAAGAAGAACAACAACGGCGTCCTGCTTCTGGTCGCGCCGCAGGAGCGGAAGGTGCGCATCGAGGTCGGCTACGGCCTGGAAGGCGCCCTGACGGACGCGCTCTCCAAGGTCATCATCACGACCGCCATCGCGCCCCAGTTCCAGAAGGGCAATTTCGCCGGCGGCATCGATGCGGGCGTGGATGCCGTGCTGTCGATCCTCACCGGAGATGCGGAGGAATGGCACCGGCGGGCCGAGGTGCGCGAGGACAACACCACGAGCATCGACCCCTTCATGGCCTTCGTCATCCTGCTGATCCTGTTCTTCGTGATCTCGCGGGTGATGGGCGCGGGCCGCGCCGGCGGCATCCGGCGGGGACGCCGCGGCCCCTGGATCGTCACGCCCGGCGGGTGGTCGGGCGGAAGCGGGTGGTCCGGCGGCGGTGGAGGCTGGTCCGGCGGAGGCGGATTCTCGGGAGGAGGCGGATCGTCGGGCGGCGGCGGCGCTTCGGGGAGCTGGTAGATGATTTCACCCGACGATCAGGCGCGTCTCGCCCAGGCGGTCAGCGACGTGGAGGACGATACTTCCGGCGAAGTCGTCATCGTGCTGGCCGAGCAGGCAGGTCATTACCGCGAGATCCCTCTCCTCTGGGCCATGCTCGCGGCCCTGGTCGCTCCCTGGCCGCTGATCTGGCTGACATCGATCAGCACGTCGCGGATCTTCCTGGTCCAGCTCGCGGTGGCGCTGGCGTTGAGCCTCCTCCTCTCCTGGCCCAGGCTGCGCTACGCCCTGGTGCCGCGCTCCATCAAGCGGGCACAAGGCCACGAGGCCGCCTCGCACGAGTTCCTGCGCCGGGGGCTCACCCGCACCCGGGAGAAGACCGGCGTTCTGATCTACCTGGCGCTCGCCGAGCATCACGCCGAGATCCTGGCCGATACGGGAATCTCGGATCGGGTCGACGCGGAGATCTGGGCCGACATCGTGGCCGACCTGACCGATGCGGCTGCGAACGAGCGCATGACGGAAGGGCTGCTCGACGCCATCCGGCGCGTCGGCACGATCCTGGCGGAGCACGCCCCTCCCCGTCTCGACGACGTGGACGAGCTGCCGAACAAGGTGATCGTTCTGACGTAACTACAGGCCTGGGCCCTTCGCGGCTCCCAGGATGACGCCGGGACGGGTCGTGTCGGTGCTCTGCAGCAGCACCACATAGGCGTCTCCGCCGCTGCGCGCGGTCTCGACCGGCACCTCGTACCGGGCCGAGCCGCCGAGCCACTCGCCGACGCGGTTCAGGCCGCGCACCACATTGGCATAGGTGATGGTCTTGCCGCGGTTCTCGCCGCGCTCGATCGGCACCGTCTGCGCCTTCAGGACGGGCAGGACCCACAACTCGGCTGACCGTTGCGCCGTATCCGGGGTCTCCTCGACGGTGATCGTGACCCGGCCGTTCCGCTCATCGACGGATACGTTCACAGGCAGGGACTTGCGGCCCTTGGACGTCGCCTGAATGGCCTTCTCGATCTGGCCCCGGTCCGAGCCGATGCAGGATTTCTTGCCGTTCACGATCATCTGGGGCGTGAAAACCTGCCGGTCGCTCCGGGAATGGGCATAGGCCTTCTGGCGCTCCGTGAAGGCCACATGCGCGAGCGTGTCCTTCCAGCCGAGATAATCCCAGTAATTCACAGGCAGGGACAGGGCGATGATGTCCGGCTGGCGGGAATACTCGACCAGGAGCTCGTCCGCCGGCGGGCAGGAGGAGCAGCCCTGGCTCGTGAACAGCTCAACGACCGCGCGTGGAGGATCCGCCAGAGCAGGCTGGAGGAGTGCGGCCAGACCGAGGGCTGCCAATGTCAGTGTCAAACGGGACGCCATGGTGCCGCTATCGAACACGAAATCGACCTTAAGGGAAACTCACGTTACGTTGAGCACTGGCGCATCGTGCGGAAAAGTGGATCCGGTTTTCCGCAACGAACGATGCGCTAGCCAAGAGAAGGAGCATCGGATTAGATCCCAAAAGTGGATTCCACTTTCGGGTCCGATGCTCTAGCCGGAACCCGCCAGCGTCGGTGCATCCACAGCCATTGCTCGGGATATTCCCTCACCCATTCCTCCACCACGGCCGTCATGGCCTGCATCGCGCCCTGCACGTTGATCTGCCCGTCGGGATCGCGGGGAAGATCGAGAGGCGGCGTGAGTTGCAGGCGGAAGCGGTGGCCGGGCAGGCGAATGACCCGCACCCCATGGACCGGGCAGTCGAAGCGGCGGGCGAACTTGCCGAGAATGGGGTTGACCAGGGCCGGACGGCCCATGAAGTTCACGATCACGCCCCGGGTGAAATGCTGGTCGATCAGCATGCCGAGATGGCCGCCCTTCTCCAAGGCGCCCTGCATGGCGAAGGCCGCGCCCTGGCGGGCCGCCTCCAGGTTGCCCATGGTCTCGCTGCGGATCTCGTGCAGGACCCGGGCGATGGCCGGGTCGTTGGGCGCGCGGAACACCGCCGTGGTGTCGAGCCCAAAGCGCGCCGCGCAGATGGCGGGCAGCTCCCAGTTGGCCAAGTGGGCCGAAAAGATGATCCCGGGCTTGCCGTCGTCCCGCAAGGAGAGGAAGTGATCGATGCCGTCGACCTCGGTGCGGGCGGGCACCGTGCTGTCCGGGTCGAAATCGAACAGGCGGCCGAGATGCGGATACTCTCCACCCGTCCGGCCGAGATTGTCCCAGGCCGAGAGCGCCAGGGCCTTCACCTCGGCCTCGGACTTCTCCGGGTAGGCCGCGCGGATATTGGCGAGCGCCGTCCTATGCGCCCGCAACAGGGGACCGAAGGTGCGGGTGAGCGCCGCCCCCACCGCGCCCGAGCGCTCTGGGCCCAACAGCCGCGAGAAGGCAAAGACGCCGCGCACGACGGCGACCATGACCGTTCCGATCAGTCGCGAGACGAGGTTGCGGGAGCGGTGGGGCTGGTGCACGTCGTTTCGGTTCCTGGTACGAAGAGCCGGCGGGGAGCCGGGCTTGAAAAAGAAAAGGCCTCGCGTCTTTTCGCGGGGAGCTGGTTTCGTCAAGATCTGCAATCGCGGCGAATTGCTTTAGCCGTGCTCTCACTCAGAACGTCACGATCACCTTGCCGAAGACCTTGCGGCCCTCGAGCCGCTCCAGGCCCTGCTGGAACTCGTCGAGCGGAAAGACGGCATCGATGACCGGGGTCATGCCTGCGGCCATCTTGTTTAGCGACTGCGCGATGTTCTCGATCCGGCAGCCGAAGGAGCCGAAGATCCGGTATTGCTGCTGGAAGAGCTGCATCAGGTTCATGGTGGTGGAGACGCCCGAGGTGGAGCCGCAGGTCACGAGACGGCCGCCGCGCTTGAGGCACAGCAGCGAGCCGTTCCAGGTCTCGGCGCCCACATGCTCGAACACCACGTCGACGCCCTTGCGCTTGGTGAGGCGACGGACCTCGCCCTCGAAGCGCTCGGTGCGGTAATTGATGACGTAATCGGCGCCGAGCGCCTTCGCCTTCTCGCCCTTCTCGTCGTCGCCAACGGTCGTGTAGACCGTGCAGCCGATGGCCTTGGCCATCTTGATCGCCGCCGTGCCGATGCCCGACCCGCCCGCATGGACGAGGATCGACTCGCCCGGCTCCAGCTTGGCATTGTCGAACAGCATGTGCTGCACGGTGCCGAAGCCGATGGGCGCGCAGGCCGCCTGCTCGAAGGACACGCCCTTGGGCACCGGGATCACGAGCCGCTCGGGCCGGTTGATCAGTTCGCGGGCGAACCCGTCGATATGGAAGCCCATGATGCCGGCGACGTTCTCGCACAGGTTGTCCCAACCTTTAAGGCAGGCGGGGCAATGGCCGCAGGTCTCGGCCCCGTACATGGTCACCGGATCGCCGGCCTTGAACCGGGTCACGCCCTCGCCCACTGCGGCGATCTCGCCGGAAGCTTCAACACCCACGGCCTGCGGCATCTTGCGCTTGGCGAAGGCCATGCCGCGAAAGCCCCAGACATCAAGGAAGTTGAGGGCGAGCGCCTTCACCCGCACCTGCACCTCGCCGGGAGCGGGCAGCTGTGGCGGCTCCATCTCGGTGATGCGAAGGTCACGGTCGCCGAAGAGCTGAAGGGAGCGCATGAAAGCCAATCCTGGTCGTGCGACTGCCTGCATCTCAAGGTGCAGCGGTCGCAGGGAAATTCTTTTCGGCGGCTTAAAGGGCTGAGGGGCGGATGACAAGTTTTGTGTCGTTTACGGCCCTTCGGTCGTCGGGGATCACACACCCACACGTCGTAGTTGGCCTTGTGCGGGCCCATCCCGATCCGAAGAGCGCTGTGCCTCAATCGATCGAGATCACCGGCACGAGGCCGGTGATGACGGAGGAGCTACCGATTCACGCCCAGCATCGAGGTGAGGCCGCCGTCGATCGGCAGCACCGTGCCGGTGATGTAAGCGGCGGGCTCGGACATGAGGAAAGCGGCGAGGCCTGCGATTTCCTCCGGCTTGGCGAAGCGGCCGGCCGGGATCTGCTTTTCCATATTGTCGCGATAGGCCGCGTAGGGTGCCATCATGTCCGTGTCGATGAAGCCGGGCGCGATCACGTTGACCGTGACGCCACGCTTGGCGGTCTCGACGGAAAGGGTGCGGCAATAGGAGATCAGCGCCCCCTTCGAGGCCGCATAAGCCGCGTTGCCCGGATTGCCCTGGAGCGCCGCCACCGACCCGATGGCGACGATGCGGCCGGCCTTGGCGCGGATCATGCCGCGCATGAGGGCCTTGGCGATGCGGGTGAACGACCAGAAGTTCACCTGCATGGCGGCTTCGGCCTTGTCCTGCTGCATCATGGCGGCGAGCGCGTCGTAGGGCTGGCCGGCATTGTGCACGAGGCCGAAGAAGCTCTCGCCCTCGATGGTCTCGCAGAAGTTCTCCAGGGCTGCCTTGTCGGCGAGATCGACCTCATGCGCCTTGATGCTCCGGCCGGAATGGGTCTGCATCAGCTCGTCGGCCAGTGCCTTAGCGGCCTCGCCCGAGGAACGGTAGGTGAAATCGACATCGTGGCCGGCTGCCGCCAGCGCCCGCACGATCGCGGCACCGACGCCTTTGCCGCCGCCCGTCACCAGTACCCGGGTCATGGTTCAAGCCCCTTTCGGCTCGGCCCCGAAGACGAGACAGGTGTTCTGGCCGCCGAACCCGAAGGAATTCGACAGCACGTAGTTCACCTTCGCGTCGCGGGCGACGTTCGGCACCACGTCGAGCGGGATCGCCGGATCGGGCACCTGGTAGTTGATGGTCGGCGGAATGCGGCCCGTGGCGAGCGTCAGGAGCGACATCACCGCCTCGACCGCACCGGCGGCTGTGAGCGTGTGGCCGATCATCGACTTGTTCGAGGAGATCGGAACGCCCGCCATGCGCTCGCCGAACACGGCGGTGCAGCTCATGGCCTCCATCTTGTCGTTCTCCGGCGTCGAGGTGCCGTGAGCGTTGATATAATCAATGTCGTCGGGTGAGAGGCCTGCATCCTCCAGCGCCTGGCGGATGGCCGTGATGGCCGGCATACCGTCGGGCGAGGAACGGGTGCGGTGGAAACCGTCGCCCTTCTCGCCGCAGCCGAGCACGTAGCCCAGGATATTGGCGCCGCGCGCCTTCGCGCTTTCCGCGTTTTCCAGCACGAGGGCGGCCCCACCCTCGCCCATGACGAAACCGTCCCGGTTCTTGGAGAATGGCTTCGAGGCCGCCTCCGGGTTCTCGTTCTGGGTCGAGAGCGCGGACAGCAGGGAGAAGCGGATGAGGGATTCCGGGTTCACGGAGCCGTCGGTGCCTATGCAGAGCGCCGCATCCGTCTCGCCGCGGCGGATCGCCTCGACGCCGAGCTGGATCGCCGTGGCGCCGGACGAGCAGGCGGTCGAGAGCGAGATCGGCGAACCCTTGGTGCCGAAGCGGTCGGCGACCCGGTCGGCCACGGTGCCGAAGATGAACAGGTCGTGCCAGGCCTTGAACCGGCCGGAACCCGCAGCCTTCAGGAGATCCTTGTAGGTGACGTCGCCATCCTGACCGGACGCCTCGGCCAAGGCCTTGCGCTGCGGCCACTCCATTTCGACCGGGGGTACCGCGATGAACAGCGCTCCCGGGAAATCCTCCCGGGCGAGACCGGACTGGCCGACAGCCTCTTCGGCCGCCAGCATGGCGAGCCGCTCGGACAGCATGGGCGCGCAGAAGGGCTCGACGTCGACATTGTCGATGGTGCCCGCAATCGTGGTGCGCAGGCCTTCAGTCGGAAAGCGGTTGATGCGGTGGATGCCGGATTTGCCGGCTGTGAGAGCCGCCCAGGTATCGTCCTTGCCCTGGCCCAGGGACGTGACCATGCCCATGCCGGTGACGGCGACGAGGGGGCGTCCCTGTCTGTCGCGGAGTGCCATTGCCTTCTCCTCAAGCCTTGGTGAGCCGGATGGCGCCTTCGCCGCGCCAATGGCCGACGGAGGTCACGAGAGCCTCGCTGGCCTTTCCCTCGGCGATCAGCCCGGCGGCGAGCGCGACGCCTGTCGGCGCCTGTGCTTCCATCGTGTGGCCGACGAAATTGCCAGTGGCATGAATCGAGGCACCGGGCGCGATGTCCTTCAAGGCCGCCTGCTCTTCTTCCGTGATGCCCTTGATGCCGGTGGCGCCGGACAGCACCACGTCGGGCTTCGCCCCGAGCTGCTTCGACAGGGCATGGAGCGCTTCCTCGACGCTTCCCGCCCTGCGGCGGGAGCGGTCGGACGCGATGCCTGCAACGGCAGCGAGCGGCTTGGCGCCCCGCTTCTCGGCATGCTCGCGGGATTCGAGCACCAAGAAGCAGGCCCCGGAGCCGAGGATCATGCCGCCGCCATCGGCGGGACGCTCCCAGACCGACGCGTAGGGTTTCTTCCATAGGAAGCCGCCCATTTCGTAGATCAGAAGCACGTCGGCCCGCTCGGCGTTGTAGGCGCCGCCGACAAGGAAAATATCGTCCTGTCCCGAGGCAATCCGCTCGCGGGCGATGCGCAGCGCGTCCACACCGCTCGATTCCTCGCCCATGAAGGTGCGCGAGGCGCCCGTCACGCCGTGGACAATGGAAATGTTGCCGGCCAGGAGATTGGACAGCTGCGCCAGGAACAGGGTCGGGCGCAGGTCGCCCATCAGGCGCTCGTTGAGGAAGACGCCCGGATCTTTAGCCTGCCGCAGCCCCGTGAGGATCTGCCCGTCGACCGCATAATCCCGCTCGCCACCGCCGGCGGAGACGATGAGCTGCATCCGGCCCTTCAGGGCCGCGTCGTCCTTCGCGCCGGCCGCATCCAGGGCAAGGCCCGCCGCGTAGCAGCCGAGCCTTTGCCAGGCTTCCATCTGCCGCTGGTCGGATTTTTTCGGGATCTGCCGGTCCCATTCGAGGGCCACGACCGGATGGACCGGGAAGGGCTCGAAGGTGGCCGTATTCGTGGTTGGAGCGCCGCCGGCCGCGAGCGCCGCTAGATGCGCCTCAAGGCCCTCCCCGGCACTGGATACGAGGCCTATTCCCGTAATGACGACATCCCGCATCAAACCGTCTCCTCCAGAAGGCCGATCCGGCGCGCCTGGGCGCGCATCTGGCCGTCCATGCCTTCGGGGAAAGGCATGATCCTGAATCGCAGCTCCGCATCGCAGATCGGCTTGCCCTCGGCCAGGATCTTGGCCTTGGTCACGGCATAGCCCGAACCCTCATGCTCCAGCTGGGCCTGGACGGTGAGCACCGTACCCGGTCCGACGAAGGTGCGAAAGCGCGCCTTGTCAACGGCCATGAGGAACGGCATGTGGGTGAAGCCCATGAGGCCGAGCACGAGATAGCCGGAGGCCTGGGCCATGGTCTCCGTCAGAAGAACGCCTGGCACGAGGGGATGGCCGGGAAAATGCCCTTCGAAGACAGGGCTTTCCTGCGGGACAGTGGATGACACCTCGATCCGCTTGGTCTCGCGGTCGAGGCTCGTCACCCGGTCGATCATTTCGAAATATTCAAGGCGCATCCGGGTCTCTTACCGTCTTGCCCCCGGCAGGTTCAATGGGAAGAGAATCCATGAGGCGGAGCGCTGATGGATCGCCTCTTCGAGCCGGCCTCGACCGGCCGGCCCACCGGGATGGTCTGTTTTTGTCTATCAGGCCTGCTTGGCCGCCACGAGGGCGTCGATGCGGGCCACGAGGTTCTTCAGGACGAAGTATTCCTCGGCGGGAGCCTTGCCCTCGTTCACTTCCTGCGTCCACTGCTCCAGCGGCAGCTTGATCCCGAAGGCCTTGTCGATGGCGAAGGCGATGTCGAGGAAGGCGAGGGAGTCGATGCCGAGATCCTCGATGGCATGGCTCTCGGGGGTGATCTGCTCACGCGGGATATCGGCGGTCTCTGAAATGATGCCGGCGACGGTCTCGAAGGTGGACGACATGACGCCGCTCTCCTGAACTGCTTGTTGGTCTCAACGATCCAGCGCCGGCAAGCTCATCTTAGCCCGGTGTCCAGCCGCTCTTTTCGTCAAGGAGGGTTGTTTCGAAACGCACCCCTTACACGACCGGCCGCAGACCGGCAACCGATTGGTTGCATTCCTTAAGCTCTCGGCTGAAGGCCAGGGGTTCTTTTCCGCCTGCGGCAACTACTTAAGGGGCATGCGATTGATTAATCGGCCTTCATCGTCGATAAGGGCCGCCTTCGGCCGCAACCCGAATGATCTTACATTGACGACAGATTGCTTGGATCGACGTGTTCAACCGGTTCCTCAAGCCTGAAATCCGCTATGCCCGCCGCATGGCCCGCATCGCGCGCTGGGACCGACCAGTCGAGGGATTGTCCGGGCGCCTGCGCGCCTGGGCCCATATGCTCGTCGCCGATCATGGGGTTTTCCGTCTCTTCTATCTCAACAAGCACCGGGTGACCGATCGCCTGTGGCGCTCGGCTCAGCCTGCCCCGCATCAGATTGCCGCCCTCAAAGCCGAGGGCGTGCGCACCATCATCAACCTGCGCGGCGGCCGCGAGCACGGCTCCTGGCAGCTGCAGAAGGAGGCGTGCGAGCGCCTCGGCATCCATCTGGAGGAATTCGTCGTCCGCTCCCGTGGGGCGCCGGATAGGGAAACCCTGCTGTCCGCCAAGAAATTCTTCGACAAGGTCGAGTACCCGGCCGTCCTGCACTGCAAGTCAGGCGCCGACAGGGCGGGGTTCGTGGCCGCCCTTTATCTGATCGTTTTCGAGGGCAGGTCCATCGACGAGGCCCAGCGCCAGCTCTCCGTGCGATATGGCCATTTCCGCTTCTCGAAGACGGGCATCCTCGACGAGTTCTTCGATCTCTACCGCCGCGAAGGCGAGGCGAAGGGCATTCCGTTCCTGACCTGGATCGAAACCCTGTACGATGCCGAAGCCCTGGAGCGAAATTTCCGCCCGAGCTTCTGGTCGAGCCTCCTCGTCGACAGGATCATGCGGCGGGAATAGGCGACCGAAAGGCCGGGACCCCGGTTCGCGGAACTCCTCACGTCATCACCGGCCTTGTGCCGGTGATGACGATCGGAAGAGCGCCGCGCTTCACACAAGCGCCATGGCCGGGACAAGCAACTGTCGTTTAGGGGTATCGGAAGAGCGTGTCGTCCCGGGTGATGGCGTTGAGGATGGTGATGAACTTTCGCATGGTGGCCACGATGGCGAGTTTGAAGGGCTTCCCGGCGGCTCTGAGGCGCTGATAGAACG